>JBCDJJ010000018.1:0-50460 GCA_038747915.1 Planctomycetota bacterium
CTCGTGACCTGGGACCGCGGCGAGATCCCGGCGTCCGCTGAGGTTCGTGAGCCGGTGCGAGCCGCTGGCTAGAGCAGACCAAGTCAACTCGTCTCGCCAGTCTCAGCGGTGGATCGACCGACTCCGCGACTTGGGTGCCACAGGCGGCTTGCCCGCCCGTGTTCAAGGGCGTTGGCGTTCGCACTGGTGGGCAAGCCACCAGTGGCACCCGCGACGAATTGACTTGGAACGCACTAGGCGATCACCGCGGCGATCGTGATCCACACGCCCATCGCGAGCGCGGAGACGCCCTTGATCACCACCGAGAGCGCGCGCCCGATCGCGGCGCCCTGACCGATGCGTGTCAGTCGCTCGCGGTGCGAGAGGAGTTCTCCGGTCGCTTCGATGCGGGCCTCGGCCCGTCGCACGAGGTCGACCCCCTCATCCCCCTTGCGTGTGAGCTCGCCCGCCACAGCGCCGATGCCGGCACCGATGACCGATCCGATGATCGTCCCGACGAGCGGGAGAAAGGCGAGCACCACCGTGCCGGCGATCGCCCCAGCGATGCCGCCGATCATCGCGCCCACCGACGAGCGCCACCCCCCGCCGGCCTGCGTCGCGCCGAGCGCGCCGCTGATGAACTCAAGCACCTCCGACAGCACCGCGATCCCCAGCACACCACCGATCGTCCACCAGCTCAGCAGATCCGGCCGCCACCACTCGAGGCCGATCGCGGCCAGCGCGAGGATCCACACGCCGGGCAGCCCGATCGCAGCGAGCAGGGCGCAGATCAGCGTCGCCAGAGCCAAGGCCACGCCGATGGTCGCGGTGAAGAGCATCGCAGCGTCATTCGGAGCCGGGGCGAGCGGGTGTCGCCGGTCACCAGATTACGAAGCCGGATCGGGTGGTGGCGGCGGAGTCGACTCGGCGGGTGGTGTGTTCGCCTCATCCCGACCCTTGGGCTGATCACCCGGCCACGGCAAGCCCGCGGCACGGGTCATCTCTGCGAGCCACTCCTCGAGCGGGATCCACCGGTACAGGTCGAACTTGATCTCATCGGGTGAGTCGCGGCGTTTGACGAACAGGAAGAACTTGTCCCACTTGCGGCCATCGACATCGACGATCTCGTCGGCGGTGAGCGTCGCGCCGCCGGGCATCGAGAGCGTCTTCGACTCGGGGTCGTACCGGTACGTCGTCGTGTTCACGCTGATCACCCTGGGGAGCAACCAGGCGATGCCGAGCACGCCGCCGAGCACGAAGAGCCACTGCGAGGGGATGTCGTAGCTGCTGAGCGGCTTCGGCTGCGTGTGGGTGTCCCAGTACGCCTTGAGCTGCGTCAGCATCGAGCGCGGGTCGGCGAGATCGGTCCGCGCCGCGACCGCCTCGTGATTCAAGGACAGCCGCGGCGCGGCGCCGTCCAGGCTCGGCTGCGACTCGATCACATCCGACGCGGTGATGGGCCCGAGCACCTGGTTATTCGCGGTGATCCCAGAAAGGTCGCGCGAGAACCCGCTGCCCTGGAGCATGGCGATGGCATCGAGCCACATCAGCTCGATCCGCTCGAGGTCTGTCATCTCGGTCTGGGCCTGAAGCTCGAGCCGACGTGCCTGCGGATCGGCGACACCGGCTAGGTTCACACGACCGACCTCGCTCGCCTGCTCGAGATACTGCCAGAGCTTGTACGCGACGTCGGCCTGCCCCCGCTTGGGATAGATCAGGACCGCATCGGCCAGCCCCCAGATGCCGAGACCGATCGCGACGATCAAAAACCCAACAAATTTCACATTCCACATCGGACGGACGCTGGTGCGCGTCACGGGCGCTGCCGGTGAGGTCGGGGCCTCGGGTGGCATCGGCGCTGACTGCTCGTCGCTCATGGGATCTCCGCGTCTCGCGAGGGCCTCGATGATATCGGCGAGTCACCGCCAAGAAACGAGTCGCGACCGCGCTCACCGCCGAGGGGGAACCCCTCATTCGTGCATCCACCGGACGATTCTCCCGATATTCTCGTTGAACCTCAGCAACCGGGATCCGACCGTGTCAAAGAAGTCCAATGATCTCCATGTCTGTACAGCGCACGCCTTTGTGGAGGACCACACCATGACCAACCCAGCTTCGCGTCGATCACTCCTCGCGGTCTCGTGCGTGATCGCGGCGGGCCTCGCGGTCGGCGGCTGCAACAACGCCGCAGAGGGCGCGTTCAGCGGTGCGGCGCTCGGTGCCGGCTCCGGTGCCGCGATCGGGTCGTTCAGCGGCAACGCCGGGCAAGGGGCCGCCATCGGCGCCATCGCGGGTGCCCTCGGCGGCGCCATCATCGGCGATCAGAACGAGCGCAACGCCCGCTACCACCAGCGCGGCGGCTACTACGGACCCCAGCACCCGTCCAACGCGTACTACCAGCAGCCGCCCTACTCTCACCAGCCCGATCCGTACCAACAGCCCTACGGCGGATACACGCAGTACTGAGCACTGCATCATTCAGCACCGAAAAAGATCGCGGCGATGCGGGACGAACGAGACGAGGGCGAATCAGCCCTCGTCCTGCTCGTCGAACTCCTCCTCGACAACGACGGGGCGGCTGCGTGATGCCGAGTCGGGCGATTCGCCCGGCTGCACCTCGTCCGCGGCCTCGCGGCAGGTCGCTTCGAGGGATTGGTGCAGCTTCTCGTGCTCCGGGACCGCAGCGAGACGATCCAGCAACTGATCGACCCGGTGCCACGCCGGGCGGTTCTGGTCGAGACTCGCGAGCGCTTCGTCGCCGAGCGCCTCGAGCGCCGCTTGCACCCACGTCAGATCCGCCACCTCGTCGGGCGGTGGGCGAAGGCGTGTCCGCACGGTGATAGGGCCGATCATCGCCACAGGCCACAGGCCAATCTGGGTCCGCGGCTCGCGGGCCACCACCAGCACCGGAATCTCCGCAGCGTCCGCCCGGTCCCGCAGATCGCGCGCATCGGCCGCGACCAGCAGCGGCTCGAACACATAACACCCCGCTGTCGGCTCGAACTCCGCGGGCATCGACTCGTGATCGAAACACGTCAGGTGGCCTGAATCGACCGCACCGAGCCGCTTCTGCCGACGTGCCTCGAGCAACGGGAGCGTGAGCCGCGCCATCCGCTCGAAGAGTGACGCCTTCCGAGCCTTGGCCATCGCATCGAGGCACAGCCGCTCGGCTTCGAAGTACCTCGTGGCTACGAGCGCCTCGCTCGCACGCTCCATGAGCGCATCCACCGCGTCGATGCTCTGCTGCAATGCCTTGGTGCCGCGTACACTCATCTCGACCACTCTACCGCTCGGCGCACCGGAGATCGGCGATCACGGGTGTCCGCCGGCGGCGATCTGGGCCGCAGCACGCAGGGCACCACCCCACTGATCGATCAACGCCGGCAGATCTTCGATCAGCACATCCGACGCGGTCGACCAGTCCCGACCGGTCAGCGCATCGCGCAGCTCGGTGAGCGAGGACGACAGCGCGACCGAGGCCCGTTCCACGCCGCCCGCAGCATCTTGAGACACCCCGGGCACGCGGATCACCAGCTCGACCAGCGCCTGGAGCCGTTGCCAGACGGCCAGGATCTCGCCGAGCTGCCCCATCGCGGCCTCGATCTCCCCGGCCTGAATCTGCTCGGCAGCGTCAATATGGTCGCCCCGGGTCGACTCGAGCGCCTCGGCGGCCTGCAGCAGCGACTCCGCGATGAGCGGGCCGGCCGGGGCGCTGCGGAAGCGCAGCTCCTGCGCATATGGCGTGTTGGACGGCGGGTCGTCCAGGTGCTCGGGCGGCACGGGCAGGCCATCGGCGAGCACCTCGATCACCAACCGGTCGTGCGATGCGGCTCGGGCCGCGTCGAGGGCGGCCCCCAGCGTGCCATCGGGCGTGGAAATCGGGGCATCGTCGAGGTAGGTCTGCATGCTCCTCGTATCGGACCCATCCCGCGCGCGATCGAAGCAAATCTGAGGATCGGCGGGGCCTCACCCTCCCGAAGCTGGCGGCCCAATTGAAGATGCGGCACCGGCCTCGGCCCGGCGACGCCGCCGACGCCGCTCCTTGTAGAGCAGGCGGATGTTTCGACCGTAGATCACCACGCCGGTCGTCTGACCGAGCACGCCGACGATGTCCTTCCGCCATACGAAATACGTGAACAGGCACACCCCACCGACGAACGAGAGGTACCAGAACATCGGCGGGACGACGCTCGACCGCTCCCGTTCGCTCACGATCCACTGGATCGCCATCCGCCCGAAGAAGGCGAGCTGCCCGCCGAGCCCGATCGCCACCCAGATGAGCCCGCCCCACGTCGTGATATTGAGCACGCGGAACAGCAGGCTGACCTCACCAAGGGCCACGATGCGGTCACGCTCGACCTGCCCCACCAGCTCGATCAGTTCCGCATCGCCGAGGACCTCGCTCGCCGAGCCATCACGCCGGAGGAAGCGGAAGGTGGGCGGGTCATCCGGGGGGGCCAGCACCTCGAGCAACCCGCGCGCGGTGCCCAAGCGGTATTCGTGCGTGACCGCCCCGGGGCGGAGTTCGCCGTAGTCGAGCCGCCGCTCCGTGCCGACGACCAGCCACACCCCGAGCGCCATGACCAGCACCATGAGGGCCACCGGCTCCCATTTTTTCACCGCTCCGCCCCCGTTGGGTGATGCGCCGCATGGGCCGGCGGCTTCGCCTCCGCGGTCACTGACGACCCCTCTTCAACCCCGATCACGGGACGGCGACGACCCGCCATCCAGATCACCGCGAAGCAGTCGATCAGGCCGGGGATGGCGCGCTTCGCGATGCCCAGTTGGCCGTACTTGGTCTCGCCGGTGTGCCGCGCGCGGTGCGTGACCTCACATTCGACGATCGTTCCACCGAGCTTGACCACCGTGATCGGGATGAAGCGGTGCATGCCCTTGAACTCCAGCGGCAGCCGAACCGCGTCCGAGCGCCGCAGGATCCGAAGCGAGCACCCGGTGTCGCGCACGTGGTCGCCGAGCAGCAGCCGGCGGAAGAGCCGGCCAACCTCGCTCCCACGACGCTTGACCCAGTTGTCCTGCCGGTTGCGAGAGCGATCGCCTTGTGCGAGGTCCGCTCCGTGCTCGACCAGCGCGCGGGCGAGCGCCGGGAGGTCCGCGGGGTCGTTCTGCAGGTCGGCATCGAGCGAGGCGATCCACGCGCCGCGGGCCGCTCGGAAGCCCGCGTGGAACGCTGCGGACTGCCCATTGCCCCGACCGGGTGGCGTGTCCTGCATGCGCACGAGCCGGAGCCACGGACGGGTGGACATCAGCGCGCGCACACGATCGGCGGTGTCGTCGGTCGAGCCGTCATCAACCACCACGAACTCGAACGAGGGATGCCCCCCCGACGAGAGCACCTCGGCAGCTGCCCGCGCCCCCGGCTCGACCTCCGCCACCAACGGCTCGATGTTCCCCGACTCGTTGTGCGCCGGTGCGACCACACTCAGCACGACATGCGCTGGGGTCTTGGAGACAAGCTCGTCCGTGGAGGGCATGCGGGAACTCCTGCGAGAGCCTACCAGCTTCCCGCGTCTTCCCCGGGGCCGCCGAACACCATACAGTGCTCCCCGAGCCACCACGATGCACCTGCGACACTCCGATCATCACGACCACGGCCCGAAGGATGTTGATGTCGTCTTCATCCTCGAGGATCCCGAGGGCCTCACCGACACCGCGCAGGAGCGTTGGGAGTTCAAGGCCGCCAAAGGCGAGCACCTTCTCGAGATCGCGGTCGAGAACGGCATCAACATCGAGCACGCCTGCGGCGGTGTGTGCGCCTGCTCCACATGCCACGTGTACGTTGAGCAGGGCATGGATGAGGTGTCTGAAGCCACAGAGGCCGAGGAAGACCGCGTCGAGGAAGCGCCGGGGCTGCAGATGAACAGCCGCCTGAGCTGCCAGTGCGAGATCGAAGGCAATGGCCCGATCCAGGTGCGCGTGCCGGCGTGGAACCGCAACGCGGTGAAGGAAGTGCCGCACTGAGCGGCGCACCCGTTGAGCCCGAGTCCAACGATGTGCTGTTGATCCGCGCCGATGCCTCCCCGGTCATCGGCGCCGGCCACGTGATGCGTTGTCTGGCGCTCGCGGATGCGTGGAGGGACACCGGAGGCCACGTGGTCTTCGCCACGTCGATGCGCTCCGACGCCCCGGCGCTCCGCGCCGCGGACCGGCAGGGCGTCCGCCTCGCCGATGTGTCGGCCCCGGCCGGCTCGGATGATGATGCCGAGCGCACAGCGGCGCTCGGTGCGGGAGCCGGTGCGAGTGTTGTCGTCGTCGATGGGTACAGCTTCGGCCCCGACTACGTGTCGCGACTTCGGGCGCCGAATCTCACCATTGTTCAAATGGATGATGAAGCGATCGCGCCGCGGTTCACCGCGGATGTCGTGATCAACCAGAACGCGTGGGCCGACGAGCAGACCTATGCCGGACGTGTGGATGCGGGGACGACTGTGTTGGCTGGTGCGTCCTTTGCGATGCTGCGCCCCGAGTTCATCTCGATGCAGCGCGAGACGGCACGCCGCCACGGGCGAGGCGACACCCCAAACGTGCTGATCACCCTTGGGCAAAGCGACGCAGGCCGCACCACATCGCAGCATGTGCTCCGTGCCCTGGCGGGCACCGATCGGGCGAGTTCATTGAACGTGCGTCTCCTTGGTCAAGGCACCGAACCCAATCGTGGTCTCTTCGCGAGTTGCTCCGTTGACCGGGTAAGCGACGACATGCCCCACGAGCTGATCCGGACCGACCTGGCGATCATCGGGTGCGGCAGCACGTGCTGGGAGGCGGCTTATCTCGGGACTCCCGCGATCGGTGTGATCCTTGCGGCGAACCAACACCGGATCGGCCACGACCTCGCCCGCCGGGGCGTGATGGAGCTGATCGACCCGGTGGGCGACCCCGCAGCCGCAACAGCCACCGTCGACCGGCTCATCGCTGACCCCGATCGGCGGGCCGAGATGAGCCGACTCGGCCGGGCACTCATCGATGGCCGGGGGGCGGTGCGGGTCGTGCGGTTTCTGCGGGCGGCGCGCTCAAGACGCCCCGCGTGAGCGGCCGATAGCTCACGGTGAGCAACCTCTGCGCGGAGATCGAGACGTGAAACAGTCATTCGCCATCGGGGATCGCCGTGTCGGCGTTGGCGAGCCCGCGCTGATCTGTGCCGAGATGGGCGTCACCTGCAACTACGACATGTCGCTCAGCAAAGAGCTCATCGATGTCACCGCCGAGGCCGGCGCCGACGCTGCCAAGTTCATCTTCTGGTTCCCCGACGAGATGATGAGCGACCGGACGATCTCGTACACCTATCAAACCACGACCGGAACGGTCACCGAGAACATGTACGAGATGGTGCAGCAGCTCCGCTTCACCCTCGACGAGTGGCGGGAACTCAAGGCCTACGCGGACGAGCGCGGTGTGCTGATCTTTTCGACCGTCTGCACACCCTCCGGCGTGACCTGGGCCGAGGCGCTCGGGCTCGAGGCCTACAAGATCAGCTCCTGGGACTACCACTACCCCGGACTCTGGAAAGCGATCGCGAGCAAAGGTAAGCCGGTGCTGGTCGATACCGGCCCCGTCACCCTCGCCGAGCTCGCCCAGCATGTCGATCTACTCAGTGCCCACGGGTGCGACGAGGTGTGCCTCATCCACAACGTGCACTCGGACGACCCCGTCGAGATCAACATGCGCTCGGTCGCCTTCATGGAACGAACCTTCGGGTGCCCCGCGGGCTACTCGGCGAGCGGTCGCGAGATGAACACCGATGTGATGGCCCTCACGCTCGGCGCCCGCTACCTCGAGAAGCGGCTCACGATGTCGCGTGATCTGCCGGGACACCACCACGTGCTCTGCCTCGAGCCCGGCGAGTTCAAGGCGTATGTGGCGCTCGTGCGCGAGGTCGAGGCTTCCCTCGGGATCGACGGGCTCCGCCCGAGCTCGGGCGACATCAAGGACTCCAAGCGCTGGTTCAAGCGCATCGTGGCCAACATGGACCTGCCCGCGGGCACCGTGCTCACCGAGCAGCACCTCGCAGCCAAGCGTCCCGCTGATGGCGTGCGACCCACTCATATCGAGCAGTTCCTGGGTCGCCCGCTCAAGCGTGCGCTCAAGGAGAACGAGCCGATCGGGTGGGCCGATGTCTGAGTCGCCCGCGCGGCTGTGCATCATCCCGGCGCGTGGCGGGTCGAAGCGCCTGCCGCGCAAGAACATCGCGCCCCTCGGCGGCCGGCCGATGCTCGCGTGGACGATCGACGCCGCGATCGACAGCGAGGTCTTCGACGAGGTACACGTCTCGAGCGATGACGACGAGATCCTCGACGTCGCCGCGACCTGCGGGGCGAGACCCCGCTTCCAGCGCCCCGACAATCTCGGCGGCGATCGCGTGGGTGTCGTCGATGTGTGCCTCGCAACACTCGATGTGTACGAGCGCGACCACGGCATGCGTTTCGACGAGCTCGGGGTCATGCTCGCGACCGCCCCGCTGCGGACAGAAGACGATGTCAGAAGCGCCGCGGCACGGTTCGCCGAGCGCGGGGATGCCGAGTTCTTGATGGCGGTCACGCGGTACAGCAACTCACCGCTCACCGCGCTCCGCGAGGAACCGAACGGCCGACTCGTGAGCCACTGGGGAAGAGAGATGTTCACGACGAAGCGGCAGGACACGCCGAGCCTGTGGGTCGACTGCGGCGCGATCTACCTGTGCGAGGTCGATGCGTTCCGGCGCGAGCGGATCTTCTACGGCGAGAAACTGATCGGGCACCTCATGCCGCCGGAGCGAGCCATCGATGTGGACGAGCCCTTTGATCTCAAGATCGCGGAGCTGCTGCTCGCCGAGCGCGAGCGCGCCGCACCGCGGGTGGAGGTGGCAGCATGAACGACCCTGCATCGACCGGCGCCATCGAGATCGGCGGGCGACGCATCGGGGGTCCCGACGGGCATGTCTTCGTGATCGCTGAAGCGGGCGTGAACCACGAGGGCGACCTCGGCGTTGCGATGGAGCTGCTCGAGTCCTCGGCGGACGCGGGGGCAGACGCGATCAAGTTCCAGGCGATACTCGCTGACACGCTGTTTGCGCCGAGCGAGTACGGCTCGGAGTTTCACCGGCTGTTTAAGAAGGCCGAGCTGAGCGAGGCCGACTACCAGCAGCTCGCCGATCGCGCTCGATCACTCGGCCTTGTCTTCATGATGTCGTTCAACGATCGCTACGGCATCGATCTCGGCGAGCGGCTCGGCGTCGGCGCGCACAAGCTCGCCTCGACGCTGATGTCCAACACGCTGCTTGTTCGCGCAGCGGCTCGGACCGGCAAGCCGCTCGTGATCTCCACCGGGATGTCGCACCTGAGCGATGTGGAGACCGCCATCAACGCGGCGGCGGTAGTGGGCGACAACGATCTGGCCCTCATGCACTGCGTGAGCAACTACCCGTGCGAGTGGGGCGAGCTGAATCTCCGCGTGATGGACACGCTCTCCGGTGCGTTCGGGGTGCCCGTCGGGTTCTCGGATCACTCGATCGCGACGGAGGCGCCGCTTGTCGCCGCGGCCGCGGTGGCCCGCGGGGCCACGCTGCTCGAGCGTCACGTCACGCTCGACAAATCGCGGCCGAGCTTCGATCACCGCCTCTCATCGGAACCTGAAGAGTTCGTCGAGTTCGTCCGTGCAGCGCGCTCGGTGACCACCGGGCTCGGCTCGGGGCGGAAGGCTATCTCACCCGGCGAGAACAAGAACCGCAAGGCCTTCCGCACGAGCCTCGCGCCCGCGAAGCCGATCGAGGTCGGTGAAGTCATCAACGAGTCGATGTTGACCGCGGTTCGGCCCGAGGGCGGTGTGCCGCCCGAGCTGTTCGTGCGGATCATCGGCAAGCCGGCGCGGCGAGCGATGGCTGCGGGCGAGCCACTAACGTGGGATGACCTGTGATCGCGGGCACGCCGAGCCACGGCACACAGCGCTGCAGAGGAGATGCACCATGCGTGTGCTGATGCTTGGATTCGCGAGGTTCGGTGCCGCCGTGTTCGAGGCGGTGCGCGACGCCGGACACGACGTCGTTGCGCTCGCGACGCACGAGACACGACCCGAGCGGATCACCGGATATTGCCCACCTGATCTGAGTGCGCTCGCTGGGGAAGCCGGCGTGCCGAGCGCGGTGATCGCGCCCGGTGAGCGTGATATGGTGCATCGGTTCGCCGGCGAACACACCTTCGATCTGGTGCTCGCGGTGAACTGGCGTGGGTGGATCCAGACCGATGTGCTCGACCTCGCCCCGCAGGGCGGCGTGAACCTGCACGGCTCGCTGCTCCCGGCTTACCGCGGGAACGCGCCGATGACCTGGGCGATCATCCACGGCGAGCGCACGCTCGGTGTGACCGCGCACCGCCTGGCCGAAGAGATCGACGCGGGGACCATCCTCGGGCAGCGGTCGTACGACCTCGCAAGCGAAGAGACCATCGCGGACGCGTACGACCGATCCGAAGCGATCTTCGGCCCGCTTACAGTCGAAGTCCTCGACGCACTCGAGCGAGGTGAAGCGGTCGAGACCCCGCAGGATGAGTCACGGGCCAGTCGGTTCGGGCGGCGGCGACCGGAGGGTGGTGTGATCGACTGGTCGGTGCCCGCGCACCGGGTGCACGACTGGGTGCGCGCACAAACCTCGCCGCTTCCTGGCGCATTCACACACGCCGGCCTCACCAAGGTGATTGTCTGGCGGACCGAGGTGGTCGATGAGCGCACCACACTGGGCACCCCGGGCCGCATCCTCGAGACCGATGGATCCAGCGTGACCGTGGCTGCTGGCCAGGGCGCCGTGCGGCTAGTGCAGACCTCGAGTGGCGAACGATACGGGGATGAGGGAGCCGAGTTGATCACGCAAGGCGTGCTGCAGGCCGGCGGACAGCTCGGGCAGGTGCTCTCGGACGAGGCCGCGGCGTGAGCGAAGCCACGGTCTACTTCATCGCGCGCGACGGGGCCGACCTGCACAAGCACGAGGCACTGCGCGACGCTGTCGTGCGCACCATGCCCGGTCAGCGGTGCCAGATCCTGTGCGGTGAGCTCGACCCCGCGCGATGTGAACCGCGCGAGGACGTGACGTACGTCTACGGGCAATGGGAGGCCTTCGAGCGCGCACACGCGCGAGCCACCGATCGCGACATCGCTGCCATGCTCGGGCAGCACGCGGAGGTCGCACCGGCCAACCTCTGGGCCGCCGAGCGCCGACTGATCGAGGACGGCCAGCCCGCGCGGCGGATCGCCCTCGAGCAGATCTACCTGCTCGAGTGGATCGAGCGGACGCTCGACGAACACCCACCGGTGGCGTGCTTCGTCACGGGCGGCGGGAACGTCATCCGCTCCACGCTCTCAGCTGCGGTGCGGGCCCGGGGTGCGAAGGCCTACCGCATCCTGAACTCGGCGCACCTTAACCCGGGTCGCGCGGGCGCCCGCTACTGGTTCTGCGACAACGACTACAACCGGCTCTCGGGTGACCCGCACCGGTTCAACCACCCCGAGGCCGATGCACGCGAGCACGCTCGACGATGGCTCGATGGTGTCCGCGAGGGCGCGTACGCGCTCGATCGCCACGCCCGCGTGAACGCCTCGAAGATGCGCGCAAGCATCGGCGTGCGCACGATCCTCGACGATGGCTTCCGCGCGATCACCGGCATCGGCGTTGGACCGTGGCGACGCAGGCAGGCGATGCGGCGATTCACGAGCGCGATGCACGCGATCGGCAACGCCCGGCTCGCGGTCTCCGCCGACACCCTCGCCGAGCCCTTCTTCATCTTCCCGCTCAATGTGCCGAGCGACGCCCAGTTGACGCTGCGCAGCCCGGCACACCGCGACCTCCTCTCCGCGATCATGTCGGTGGCGAACTGCCTGCCCTACGGCGTCACGCTCGCCGTGAAGGAACACCCGGGCCACCCCGGCATGATCCCGACGCCCCGGTGGCGGCGACTGCTCAAGGACTTCCCCTCGGTCCGGCTCGTCCAACCCAGCACACCCCTGCGCGAACTCATCCCGCGAAGCATCGGGCTTATCTCGATCAACAGCACCGCGGGGGTCGAAGCCCTCGCGCTCGATCGACCCGTCGTCACCCTCGGAGAGAGCGCCTACCGCGGGAGCGGACTCACGCACGATGTGACCGCCGCGTCCACGCTCCCCATGGCCCTCACCGGCGCGCTCGGCGACACACTCGCGGAGGGTCGAGCCGTCGGCCTCGAGCGTTTCATGGTCCGGTGGCTCGAGGAGAGCGTGCCCGAGCCGGGCGTGTTCGTGCCGCAGGACGACGCGAGTGCCATGGGCTTGCTCGCAGCCGCGGTGGTCGACCTTGTGTCCCGGCAGCGCGGCGCGGTGGGCACGCGGCCCACGATGCACGCGGCATGACCGCTCACCCCGCGAGCGCCGCCACACGCAGCACCTCGGCCACGCTCCACGCCTGCGCCATGCACCCCTGCGGGCGCCGTGGCTCCTCCGCGTCGTACACCTCGCACATCTGACCCAAGCACCCCTCGGGCAGCGAGTCCACGAGCGGTCGAATCGCCTCGCGGGCCTCCGCCCGAGCGGCATCGGAGAAACCACCGAACCGCAGCAGGGACTCGGCGTACGGCCCCATCAGCCAGGGCCATACCGTGCCGTTGTGGTACGCACGGTCGCGGGCCACCATGTCGCCCTCGAACCGCGGTTGATACCGCTCCGAACCGGGCGCCAACGTGCGAAGGCCCACCGGCGTGCGCAGGGTGCGCGTGACCTCTTCGATCACCCCACGCTGATGCGCACGGTCGAGCGGCGAGTGTTCCAAACTCGCGGCGAAGATCTGGTTCGGCCGGATCTCACCAGTCGGTGTCCAACGCACCTCACCGGGATCATCGTCATCCACCACGGGGTGCAGGCAGTCGTGCAGCGCGCAGCGAGAGTCATCCCAGAACCGATCAACGAACGACTCGGCCACCCGATCCGCGAGATCGAGGTACCGCGCCGCTCGATCGGGCTCCGAGTTTGCGCACAGCTCGGCGACGCACCGCAGCGCGTGGTGCCACAGCGCGTTAATCTCCACCGCCTTGCCGTGGCGCGGGGTGAACACCTCGCCCTCCCGCTTGGCGTCCATCCAAGTGAGCTGCGTGGTCTCATCGCCCGCCGTGATGAGCCCGTCGGCGTCCATGCAGATGCCGTGACGTGTGCCCGACTGGTAGAACTCGAGCACCTGCCAGCACCGCAGGTGCATGTGCTCGTCGTACCACTCCTGCTCACCCGTCGCGCGCACAAACGCATGCACCGCGTGTACGAACCACAGCGGCGCATCCACCGTGTTGTACTCCGGTTCGCCGCCTTGCTCGTCGAACAGATTCGGGATCATCCCCTTCGACAAATGCCGCGCAAACACCGTCAGGCACGACCGCGCTTCGCTGTACCGCCCGGTCGTGAGCAGAAGACCCGGGAGCGAGATCATGGTGTCGCGGCCCCAATCCGCAAACCAGGGATACCCCGCGATGACCGTGGAGAAACTGGTTCTCTCGTGCCGCCGCTCCACGATGAACGCGTCCGCAGCGAGAATCAGGCTCGCGCACCCCTCGAGGCCCGGATTGGCATCGAGGGCCCGCTTGATCGTGGCGTCGAGGTAGGTCGTCGCGGCACGTTTCTCGAAGAGCTCGGGCGAAATCGACGTCGGCCCGAGCGAACCCGCGATGGTCAATCGCCGGGGCCCGTCCGATGGCTTGACGCTCAACCGGAACTCCCCGGGCGAGAACAAGTCTTCCACGTCGTCGACGTTGGCCTCGGCACCCCGCTCGGTCTCGAAGAGACGGCGACACCCCCGGAGCCACGCGCGATCCTCGGTGAACGATCCATCCGAGGCATCGAGGCGCAGCTCGAGCGGATCCTGACCCGCGGGCGCCTCCGGGTCGACGCACCGCACCACACACCCACGTTCGCCGGACACGACCGTGAACCGATCCGACTCACCCTCGGGCAACAGGGCACCCATGTCGCGAAGCGGCGCGAGCGGGCGGATGACCAACACCACGGGTGACTCGACCCGGATCGAGTACCGCACCGCGAACCGCGCCGCACGAAACCCAAGACGCAGCTCCTTGATCAGCTCCACCCCCGCAGCGTTGTACACCCAGCGAACGGTCGACCGATCCCGCTCGAACCGGATGAGCGGCGGACAAGGAGCCGCCTCGGACTCCTCGATCGTGGGACGGCCCGCGCGGTCCTCCACAGAGAGCGGCACGCGGATCGGCCGTTCGGACGACGCATCGACGATCAGCATCTCGTGCAGCTGCGAGAGCCCCACCACACGCCGAACCGGCGGCCGGGCTGCGGGCACGAAGAGTCCGTGAAACCGTCGCCGATTGGCCCCGAGCGCGGTCCCCATGGCAAAGCCACCGTCGCCGGTCGTGAGGAGCCACTCGGTGCGCGCAAGTTCCAGCTGCGCGGGGCGGCCCACGGCGTCGAGCGAGCCGACGGCCGACTGGGCGCGGAGCGGCCCGCCGCGCTGGGAGACGTGCGAGGTCACTGGGCGGAGAGGGTACTCGCGCCAGGGCTCGCGCGGGGGCCGGGCCCTCGGGTCGTGCCGTCTGCGCCGACTGGCGGGGCGCGGGGATTGCGCACCGTCCCGATCGCGTGGACGCGGGCGTCTATGGAACCGACAGTCTGTCCATGTGCGATGTGGGGTCGTGCAGTTGCCGGCGTTCGCGCGCCGATTTGAGAAGTGCCGCACGTGAGCCGCTGGCACGCGGCTCGCGGTTCGTCTCGGACCGAAGGATCGTCAGGACCCCACGACCATGAGCATCACCACAAGCGTCGGGCTGGCTTCGGGCATCGACACGGGTGCGCTCATCGAGCAGCTCCTCGCGATCGAGGCCCGGCCCCAGCAGCTCGCCCAGCAACGCGTGGCCCAGCTTCAGCAGCGGCAGGCCGCCTACCTCTCCCTCAACAGCTCCCTGCTCGGGCTCAGCGGCTCGGCCGATGTCTTCACCTCCCAGCGCATCTTCGACTCGGCCACCGCCACCACCACGAACGACGAGATCCTCACCGCCAGCGCCTCGAGCCGCGCCGCGGAGGGCACCTACACCTTCGTCGTCGACCGGCTCGTCTCCACCAAGCAGGTCCTCTCCCGGGGCTTCGCCGACCGAGACACCGCGGCGTTCGGCGCCAACTCCTTCACCTTCGAGGGCCGCGAGGCCGCCATCGACGACGATATCGCCCTCACCGAGCTCCTCGGCGGCACCGGGGTCAGTCGTGGACAGTTCTCGATCACCGATACCAGCGGCAACACCGCTGTCATCGACGCCACCCGCGCTGTCACGCTCCAGGATGTCGTCGACGAGATCAACCTGGCCCAGGGCATCACAGTCACCGCCGATGTGGTCGACAACCGCCTCCGCCTGAGCGACGCCGTCGCGGGGGGCGGCAACCTCATCATCCAGGATCTGCCCGGCTACCAGACGGCGACCGATCTGGGTATCGCGACCACACCAACCGGGACCGCCGCCAACTCCCTCTCGAGTGCCGAACTCAGCGTGCTCTCGCGGAACACCGCCCTCTCCGCACTGAACGACGGCCTCGGGATCATGATCCGCGACGGCACCGCCGACCCGGAGCTCATCATCGACCTCGACGGCACCGAGTTTGCCACCATCGAACTCGGACGGGTCGAGCAGACCTACGTGACGCAGGATTTCGAATCCCAGGGGCTGATGTTCACCGCCGACACGGTCTACGTCCCGCCGGACAATCCGCCGGATGGCTTCGTGGCGCCGCCGACCGAGGTCCGCGTCGACCGCGCCCGCGCCGCGACCGTGGGTGACCTCATCGATGCCATCGAGACGCAAACCAACGGCCGCATCAAGGTCGACATCGACGCGTCCAACGGCACGCTCACCTTCCGCGACGACATGGGCACCTCCGACATCACCATCCGCAACGGCTCGTCGGCCCAGACCACCGCGGACGATCTCAAGGTCAGTGGTGTGACCGGCACCGGCGGTTCGCTCACCACCGGCCGCCTGCTCGCCGGCGCAGGAACCGTGCTGCTCGACTCGCTCAACGGCGGATCGGGGATCAACTTCTCGAGCCTCGATCTCACGATCACCGACCGTTCGGGCACCGAGTGGGAACTCGCCGACCTGATCGAGGACGAGCTGACGGTGGGTGGGATCTTCACACCACCCTCCACGCTCGATCAGCTCGTCGAGGTCATCAACGATGTGCTCGTCGACGAGGGCGCCTCGAACCTCCGCGTCGATGTGAATTCGACGCGTCGCGGGCTCACCGTCATCGACTCATCGACCGCCACACCCACCTCCAACCTCATCGTGACCGGCGGCCTCGCGAGCCAGCTCGGCCTCTCGACCGGCTCGGGCGGCGTCGCCTCGAACGAGACCCAGGGCACGAGCCTGGAGAAGCAGTACGTCGGGCTTCAGCAGCAGCTCTCCGACTTCCGCGGCGGCATCGGGGAGGGCACCATTCGGATCACCGATGCAGCCGGCGCGGTCGCCGAGATCAACATCAACGAGGGTGTCACCACCCTCAAAGACCTCGTCGACCGGATCTCGTCCAACACCACCATCAACGTGACCGCCAGGATCAATGACACCGGTGACGGCATCGCCATCGTCGATGACAACGGCCTCTTCGGCTCCAACAGCAGTATCCTGATCGAGGACGTCAGCGGACGCGTCGCGCGCGACCTCCGGCTCGAAGGCGAATTCACCAGCGACGGGACCTCGCTCGTGGCCGATGGATCGTTCCAGACCGTCGTCACCTTCGACTCCACCGACACGCTCGACGATGTCGTCCAGAAGATCAACAACTCCGATGCCGGCGTCGGTGTCACGGTCCTCAACGATGGCAGCGAGTTCTCGCCCTTCCGGCTCAACCTCACCTCTCGTGAATCAGGGGTCGACGGCGACTTCTTGCTCGACACCGGCGGCTTCGATCTCGGCGCCCGAACACTCAGCGAAGCGGAAGACGCCGTCGTCTTCTTCGGAAGCGATGACCCGGCCGACGCCGTGCTCCTGACGAGCTCGAGCAACACGCTCGACCGCGTCATCCAGAATGTGACGATCGATCTGGTCTCGGCGTCCACCGAGCCCGTGACGGTGACCGTCGCCCAGGACATCGCATCGATCGAGAGTGCGGTGGACGACTTCGTGGCCAGCTACAACGCGGTGATCGACACGATCGACGGCCTGACGTTCTTCAACGCCGAGACACTCGAACGCGGCGTGCTGTTCGGCGATGCGACCGTCTTGAACGTCGAGCGCTCGATGGTCCGGATCATCCAGGCCCCCGGCGCTCTGCAGGGGGATCTGGCCTTCCAGCGACTCTTCGAGGTGGGCATCGCGATCGGCGAGGGCGGCCAGCTCAACTTCGATCGCGACCGATTCCGCGAGGCGCTCGAGAGCGACCCCGACGATGTCGAGTCGCTCTTCTCCGAACGCGAACTCCTCCCCAACGAGCCCGTCCAGGTCCTCCCCGGCACGTTCGTGGCCGACACGCAAGACGACTTCGGCCGCCTCGGCGTGCCCGCCCGGATCGGCCTGCTGATGGACGATCTGACCAACTCGGTCGACGGCATCGTCACCGCCCGAACCGACGGCATCGACACCCAGATCGAGCAGCAGAACGATCGGATCGCCTTCCTCGGCGAGCAGCTCGAGGACCGACGGGCCCGGCTCGAACTCGAGTTCCTTCAGATGGAACAGGCCATCGCCCAGCTGCAGAGCCAGTCGGCTTCACTTTCAACCCTTCAGCCGGCCTAAGCACCCCATCCGCGCTGAAGACAGCCCCATGACCCGCCGATATCTCCTTCATGGCCTTTGATGTCAATAACCCGTATTTCCGCACCAAGGTGCTCACCGCCAGCCCCGAGCAACTCCGGCTCATGCTCATCGACGGTGGGATCCACTTCATGGAACTCGGCCGCGACGCGCTCGCCAAGAAGGATTTCGAGGGCGTCTACGAGAACATCAGCCAGGCCAAGGCCATCCTGCTCGAACTCATCAACGCCCTCCGCCCCGAGCACGCCCCCGACCTGTGCGAGCGGCTCTCATCGCTCTACACCTTCATGTTCACCGAGCTCACCCGAGCAAGCACCGAGCGCAGCCCCGAGGTGGTCGACAAGGTCATCGAGCTCATGCGCTTCGAGCGTGAGACCTGGGTGATGCTCATGGAGAAGGTGGCCAAAGAGCGCGACGCGGAACAGGCTGCACCGACCAACCCGCTCCCCGAGGTCACCACCCGCTCCGTCGAGGGCGACACCGCCCGGCCCACACTCTCCGTCCAGGGGTAGTGCCGCTTGTCTGGCGTGGTTCGCTGAGCTTGGTGGTTAGTGGGAGCGTCTTGCTCCCACGTCCGGTTGCCGAAGTATGCGGATCGATATCCGTGGGAGCGAGACGCTCCCACCACCGCATCCCGAGCCTCAAAGACACAAGGCTCACTCGTCCCGCGTCAGGCGGGCAGCCTGGCTTCGAGAATCACAGTAGAGGTGTCATACCTCGCGTGGGTGGTCGGCATGAATGCTGGTAGCAGCACGGTCACCCCACCGGTGAGTTCGAGGGACTCGTTGTCGTCGCTGACAAGGACACCTCGCCCCTCCAGATGCATGCGGACCGTCGCAATACCGGGGGAACTGATCGTTTCGGTCTCACCCGCCTCGAATCGAAGTTCTGCGAGCTCGTAAAACTCGTTCGCCTCGAGCGGCGTGCGTCGAGCACCATCGCGCGCCCGGATCGGCTCGAGCCGAGCGGGCGGACCGAACTCGATGCACGCGAGCGAGGGCTCGATGTGCAGTTCCCGTCCCTCACGGCCCCAGTCATACACGCGGAAGGTTGTGTCGCTCGGCGTCTGCACCTCGGCGACCAGGATGCCCCCGCCGAGGGCGTGGCAGGTGCCCGATGGCAGGTGATGGAAGTCGCCGCGGCGCACGGGCACCGCGATCAGGAGGTCTTCGACCGCGCCCGCCTCGATCGCGGCTGCAAACTGCTCACGCGAGACACCCTCACGCACCCCCTTGTAGATCACCGCACCAGGTTCGGCATCGACGATGTACCAGCTCTCCGTCTTCAGGTGCGCACCCGCGTGGGACGCGGCGTACGCCGGCGAGGGGTGCACCTGCACCGAGAGGTTCTGATTCGCGTCGAGGAACTTGATCAGCAGCGGGAACGCACCCGCCGACGCGTCGCCCGAACCAAGCACCGCACCGGGCGCACTCGCGACCAGATCGCGGAGCGTCCGTCCCGCGTGCGGGCCCCGAGCCACCACAGAGTGCGCCGCATCGCCACCCCCCCCGCTCGCCGAGGTCGTGTCTAAGTCCGCGAGTTCCCAGCTCTCGCCGACGCTGGTGCCGTCCGGCAGCGGCTTCCCGAGGGTCTCGAGCCGACGACCACCCCACACCTTCTCCTTCAGGATCGGCGCGAAGGTGAGCGGCGGCATCGCCTCAGCCGTGTTCATGCCGGCTGCTCGATCGGGATCCGTGGGACCGCGCCGAGGTGCGGGAAGGTCATCCCCGTGATTCGGGCATCAAACATCACCTGACCGTTGACCAGGCCCTGGATATCGCTCACGAACCGCCGCGCGGAGAACTTGATCTCCTGGACAAGGATGTACAGATCGCACCCCGGCTCGACCATGCCGCGGAACGCGCAATCTTGGATACGCGTGAAGCCCGCGAACTGCTCGGTCGAGGCCTTGTAGTAGTAGAGGTACGACGCCACCTGCGCCCCGGCCTCGATCTGTAGCACACCGGGCATGATCGGCCGCGTCGGCACGTGACCGGATGCCCAGAACGCGTCGTCACGGACGCGCAGCCGCCCCACGCACCGCCGGAGCGAATCGTCGAGATACAGAATCTCGTCGATCAGGGCGATCAGGCCGCGGTGTGGGTTCCGCTCTGCGATCCCCACGCGGTCGGCAATGGGAGAAAGATCGAGACCGTCGAGTGAAAACAGGGGCTCAGCGGCCATCGTCGTGCTCCCGGGGCGATCGTCCGGGCCTCAGCCGTCGGAATCGCGGATATCGAGCACCTTCTGGCGAACGGCCTGGGCGGCGTTCTTGATTTCCTGCATGTGCTTGCGGACGCGCGTGCCGGCGGCCTTGTTGCCCCCCTCGCACTTCTTGACATCGTCGTCTGCGTCCTGCACGAGTCGCTTCAGGGTTTCGTATTCCTCCACGTCGGTCTCCTTGCAGGGGGTCAGGGGGAGGGGGTTCACAGAGTTGGCCCGAATCCCGCGGATCGGCGGGATCGGGGAATGAATCGCGGATTGTGACGGCTAAAGCCCCCTCTTGGCAAGCGACCAGGTGATTTCTCGAATTAGGGTTCCGATCGGATCGTGCCCGATCCGGCCTCGCCCAGCCGCCGATCTGCCACACCCACCAGGTCGTCACGCGTTAACCCATCCCACGGGAAGGTCGCGATCGCCGCGGCAAGCCGGGGCGCCGAACCAGGGTGCCGAGCCGAGATCCGCGCCACGATCGCCTGGACCGCGCGAGGATGCTCGGACTCCGGGTCCCGGCGACCGCCAGGGTCCGACAGCACCACCGCCACCTGATCGTCCGACCACCGCACAATCAGGTCCGACGGGCGCGTCGCCAGACGAATCGCCGCGACCAGCTCCCCGAGCCGCTCGTTCGTCCCGGATCTGCCCTCAGGGGCCAACAACACCAGCGAGACCGGGCGGCGATCGTCCTGCGCCGCCGCGATAGCGCGGTCCAACGCGATCTCGCCACCACGTCGGTTGAACGCACCAGTCGACGGATCACGGAACGCCGCCTCGCGCAGCTGATGGTGCTGCGCCTCGAGTGCCAGCCACTGGGCCAGCACCATCGCCGCCTCCGCCAGACGATCGGGCGAGAGTGCACCGGCCGAGAGCGTGCCGAACCGTGCCCCGCCGCGCTCGACCGTCGCCCCGTCGTACACCGACAGCGATGCTGATCCCGACACCTCCGACGCCGGCGTGAAGCGAATCGAATCGTCCGCGAACTGGGCCCGAAGCTCCGCCAGCACGACCGGGAGCACCGGCCGCGCCTCCAACACCGCCTCCAGCGCATCGCGGCGGATATCGACCAGCGTCGGATGCGGCGGGCGCACCGCCTCGCTCGGCCCCGTCTCGGCCACATCGGTCGCGGCCATCAGATCGCTCGCCGATTCGATCGTGTGATCGACCAGGAACGCCGGCCAATCGCCCTCGTGGAGCGGCGCGAACACCTGCACCGAGTCATCGACCCGGCGGAGCGCGCGAACAATGGACGCCCGCTCGCGATCGGTCGCCTCGAGCCGGCCGAGCAGCACCGCCCGCGGGGTCTCCGCGGAGTCCGGCGCGCGCAGGCCGAGCCGCGCAATGGCCGCGAGCGGCGTCTCGGCGGCGTGCACTTCGACACCCGGCGAGGCGCGGAGCGCGGCCTCGAACTCCGTCTGACCGATCAGGATGACCCGGATCGTCGGCGGGGTGTCAAATGACCCGGCCGACGTACTCATGGGTTCGCCCCGTGCCGAGGGGGTGGATCGTCGACGTGCGCCGAGATGGGAGGCGGATGCAACAGCATGTCCAACTCCTCTTCGGAGAGGAGCGGTTCCAGTTCCTGCGATGACTCGCTCGTAGGCGGGGACGAGGGCTCGCCCGCTTCCATCCCCTGTTCCTCGAGCGCCAGCCGGAGCTTCGGCTCCGCCAGCGAGGACTCCGTGAACGGGCTCAGTGTCACAGTCGGCTTCGATCGGTACTGCCATATCACCACTCGCGGCATGTGCTCGTGCAGCGTGCGCAGCAGCGGTGCCGCAAGAGGCTGCTGCGCCGGCTCGACGACAATCAGAATGCAACGCTCACTCGGGCTCAACTCCCGGCCATGCACAATCAACTCGGCGAACGCCTCATGCACATCGACCTCGACCTGCGTCTTCACATCCCGCTGACGAAGGTCGCGAAGCAGGTCGACGGGGGCCACCGGGTCCACACCATTCCCGCGCGGCGTGAGGACAACGCAGGGGATCTCCCGCGGCGGCTTGGTTGAGGTGGCGTGGGAACCCTCTCTCATCACGGAAAATCCTAACACCGGCTCGGCCCATGCCGAGTGAGACGTGGAGACTCCGACGCAAGTCAGCGCGATTCCGCGGCGCCGACCCCGTGGGTGTCGGCAGCGTAGAGAAACTGGGCGATCTGGAGTGCGCCATCGGCCGGACCAAGCGCGTCAAAGGTGCGGCGCATCGCGGTGCAGCGTGCCGGCTCGGTGAGCAGACCAACCAGGGTGTCGGCGTGGGCGTCATAGTTGGCACTCGCTTCGACGTGGTCATCCGCCACGATGGCTGCGCCACACTCAATAAGGGGGGTCGCGTTGGCCCGCTGGTGGTGATCGCGGTGATAAGGGTTCGGCATGATCAGTGCTGGTGTCGCGGTGGCCCACGCCTCCGCGACCGTGCCCGCCCCACCGCGGCAGATCGCCAGGTCCGCGGCGCGCCACGCCCTGGCGAATGAGTCCAGGAAGGCCACCGCCCGTGCGCGCACCCCGAGTCGCTCGTAGCACGCGCGGACGTCCTCGTGGTCGAGCTCGCCCGCGTGATGAAGGATCTGCCCCTCGTCCAGGGCCGTGGTCTGGTGCTCGGCGAACGCGAGCACGAACCGGTTGAGCGAGCGAGCGCCGAGCGAGCCACCGGTGACCAACACCGTCGGTCGGTCCGGGTCGAGCCCGTGGGCGGTGCGCGCGGTGCGGGCGTCGATCGGGTCGAGCATCGCGCGTCGAACGATCGGGGGCACCGTGGTCCATCGGGGCTGGGCGTAGGCGGCCGCGAACCGCGTGGCCGCGAATCGCCCGAGCACACGGTTGGCCAGGCCGGCCACCGCATCGATGTTGATCATCGTGATCGGAACACCGAGCGCCCGAGCGGCGAGCACCGCCGGTGCCGCCACAAAGCCACCGAGTGTCACGAGGTGGGTGGCGCGCCACGGTGCCTCGGGATGCTCACCCGCGAGCACGCGGCGGGCGCACGACGCCGCACCGGGCAACGCACACACCCCCCGCACGAACTTCAATGGCCGAGCGTTCAGCGGACGCGCGGGGATCGCGATGTGCGGCCACGGCTCCGGCGACAGTACTCGTGCATCGATCGCACGCGTCGAGTGCATGACACAGCACCGCACACCCGGCGCGAGGCGAGCGAGCTCATCCGCAACGGCGAGCGAGGGGACGATGTGGCCGCCGCTGCCGCCCGAGGCGAACACAATCACTCGTCGGGCTCCTCCGCAGACGTGTCGACGGATACCTGGGGAACCGCCCCACGATTCCATCGATCGATCGCCACCACCACACCGAGCGAGGCGGCGGTCAGCACCCACCCCGTGCCCCCCGCAGACATCAGCGGCAGCGCGATCCCCTTTGTCGGCGCCATCGCGGTCACGACGAACAGGTTCATCACCGCCTGCAACGCGAAGGTCAGCAGGATGCCCAGCACCGCGAGCTTGGCGAGCACCGCGGTCGTGCCCCGCAGGATCGTCGCTGCAGCGATGATCACGGCGCCGTACAGCGAGAGCGTGAGCAGCGCGCCCGCCAGGCCGAGCTCCTCGCAGATGACCGCGAACAGAAAATCGGTGTGGTCTTCCGGCAGGTACCCAAACTTCCGGTACCCAAAGCCAAGCCCACGCCCCACGATGTCGCCACCGGTGATCGCCGAGATCGACTGGAGAATGTGGTACCCCGCGCCCTCGGGATCCGCGGTCGGGTCCAGGAACGTAGTCAGGCGTCGAACGCGGTACGGACTCATCACGACGGCGCCCACGAGCGCGCCGAGCGCCACCGGGGCGAACGCCGCCAGGTGCACAAGCCGCGCACCCGCGGCGACGAGCACCAGCACACCCACCGCGCCGATCAGCACCCCGGTCCCAAGATCCTCGATCACAATGATGCCCACCGGCACCGCGAGCAGCGCGAGCGGCCCCAGCACCCCGCGGAAGGTCGCCAGGCGATCGCCGAGACGCACGCCGATCCAGGCCACAGCGAGCGGCACGATCCACTTGGTCACCTCGCTCGGCTGGAAGCTGAGCGGCACGCCGGGCACCTTGATCCATCGGTGCGCGTTGTTTGCGGGGTCGGCCAGACCGGGCACGTACACACCAAGCAGCGCCACCGTGCTCAGCGCCGCACAGGGCACGAGCCATCGGGCCCGCGATGGTGCGGCCAGCGCACCCGCGATCGGCGAGAGCGACACCGCGTAGAACGCTCCGATCGCGAGCGCCAGGTAGGCGGTCTGGCGTGACAGCAGGATCGACTCAAACCGCACCGACTCCCCGGGCTCGGTCGTAAACAGGGCCGAGTGCACCATCACCATCCCGAGCGTCAGCATCGCCAGCACGGCGAGCGCGATCACATCCCCGGCCCGCAGACCGACTCCCTCGTCCTCGATGGCCGCACCCGGCGCGTGCATGGTGGATCTATCGGGGTTCCCCTTGATCGGGCTGCAAACCCTGCGGAATCCGCGGCCCGGGGCCAGAACCCTCGTAGTGTTGATCAGCGGAGCGGGATTCTCGGGGCCCGGCACCAGGAGACGGACCATGAACAATCGATCGGTCGGACGAGTCGCGCGGTGGGCTGCCTCAGCAGCGATCGCACTCACCCTCGCGAGCACCGTCGCTGCGGGGAACTGCCGGTACGGCGCCCGCTCGAGTGGCTTCGGATTCTCGGTCAACACCGGCAACGTCTTCATCGGCTCCCGCTTCAATAGCTACCGCCGCGCGACGTTCCGCAGATCCTCCTTCTGCACCCCGTACCGGCTTCGGTACCGGTACCGGCCGTCCGTCTTTGTCTCGCCGGGCTTTGTGTACAAGGCGCCCTACGGGTTCGTGTCCGAATATCGCCCGGTCGCGGTTCCGGGCTACGCCGCGCCGGTCGAGAGCGCGCTGCAGCCCACCCAGACGTCCACCGCGGGTGCGGCCAGTTCCAGCACCACCTACCGGGAGTGGCAGCAGGCGGTCGTTGCGTCCAGACCCACCGACGGCGCCGCCACGGTGGGCGCCGTGGTCACCCCGATCGTCGCCCAGCGCCCGAGCGCGACGCCGGTGACGCCCATTGTGACGCCACCGGCCATGCCGGCTCTCCAGCAGACCGCACACGCGGGCGATGCGCTCGATCACGCGTGGGCGCAGCTCGCCTCTGGCGAATTTTCTGAGGCGCTCGGCGCCTTTGCGGAGGCCGCTGAACGCGATCCCGCCGCGGCCGAGCCCAAGGCCGGGTTCGCGCTCGCGTCTCTCCACCTCGGGCGGCACCGGGCCGCGGCCTGGGCTATGCGGCGAGCCTTCTCCGTCGCTGACACACCCGACACTTGGGACTGGCTCGCGGAGCACCCCCAGGCGGCGGCCGAACTACTCGATCAGGCGACAGCGAGCGCTGAGGCCTCCAGGGCCTTGGATGCCGACGATCGCCGGTTCCTCCGCGGGGCTGTCGCCCTGCTCGCGGGCCAGACCGACGAGGCGATCCGCGTGGCTGAGCAGGCGGGCGAATCGGGTGATCGGCACGCCAGCGTCGCGGCGCTGGCCTCAGCGGCCCGTGCTGAAGCGTCAGAATCCGATCAAAATCCGATCAAAGATCGTGCGGTTGCCGCCATCGTTGTGCGCTGATCTTGCCGCTCGTCTGTGGGTTGTGTGAACCCGAAAGCGGTGGAACCCGTATAAGCCCATAGCATCTCTCTCTTTCTGCTCGGCGGGGTCGGCTCTCTCTTGATCCCGCCGGGCAATTTCGCTACGCTCCGCGGCTCGCATCTCGGGCCGCCGGTGGGGTGGCCCAGGACACAACCCGAATCAACCGTTGGCACCACGCCGACCGCGGCTGGCCTCCCGAAGGCCGGGCCTGCCGCCATTGTCTCTTCACTCTGGTGATGAGTCGTGCATCGTCGTGGGAGGTGGAGGATCGATGGCCAAGCGCGAAGTTGTCAATCAGATCAAGGTCATGGCGCCGGGTGGCAGTGCGACCCCGGGTCCTCCCCTCGGCCCCGCGCTCGGTGCTGCCGGTGTGAACCCCGGTCAGTTCATCCAGCAGTTCAATGCCGCCACCGCCGACAAGGGCGGGATGATGATGGGGTGCGTGATCACGGTCTACTCGGACCGTTCGTTCGAATTCGAGCTCAAGAGCCCGCCGGCGAGCGCGCTGCTCAAGAAGGCTGCGGGCGTCGAGAAGGGCTCGGGCACACCGCAGAACATGGATGGCGGCACGATCACGCGTGACCAGGTCCGCGAGATTGCCCAAGAGAAGATGGAAGACCTCAACGCCTGGGATGTGGAGTCGGCGATGCGGATGATCGAAGGTTCCGCCCGCTCCATGGGCATCGTGGTGGAGGGCTAAAAGACGATGGCGAAGCTCAAAGACGCCCATGCTGCCCGCATCGCTCGGATGCCCAAGCGGCAGCGTTCGAACCACGAGTCGCGTACCGAGACGCCGGTGAGTGCCGCGAGCGCGGTGTCGACGCTCAAGAAGTTCAAGGCGCCGAAGTTTGACCAGACCGTCGAGGTGGTGCTGCACCTGAACATCGACCCGCGCCAGGCGGACCAGGCCCTCCGTGGGTCGATCGCTCTGCCCGCGGGCATCGGCAAGACCAAGCGTGTCGTCGCGTTCTGCACGCCCGAGGTGGTCGGCGCCGCCAAGGAGGCCGGCGCGGTCGAGGCGGGCGGCGAGGAACTCGTCCAGAAGATCGAGAAGGGGTGGATGGATTTCGACGTGGCGGTTGCTTCGCCCGACATGATGCGTGTGATCAGCAAGCTGGGCCGCGTGCTCGGGCCGAAGGGTCTGATGCCGAGTCCGAAAGCGGGCACCGTGACCAAGGATGTGCCGCAGGCGGTCACCGAGTACGGCGCCGGCAAGGTGGAGTACCGCAACGACAAGGGCGGCAACATCCACGCACCGATCGGAAAAATGAGCTTCTCCGAGGGCGACCTTCTGGCCAACCTCGAGCACTTCATCCGTGCCATCGACGGTCAGCGGCCGTCGGCGGTGAAGGGTCAGTTCATCAAGAAGATCGCGGTGAGCGGCACGATGACGCCGAGCGTGCTGGTCGAGATCCCCGGCGGCGCCGAGTGAGCAGGAGTCAGCGATGAGCAAGCCGGTCAAGAACTACATGATCCGCGATTACCAGGGCAAGCTTGGTGAGGTCGAGGATGCGTTGATCGTCTCGACACGCGGCATCGACGCAAACACGACGAACGAACTCCGCGCCAAGCTGGCCGAGAAGGACATCCGTCTGACGGTCATCCGCAACAACCTGGCCAAGCACACTTTCAAGGACACCAACCTGGAGGCGCTCGTGCCGGCGCTCGAAGGCCCGAGCACGCTGGCCTATGGCGCCGAGAGCGTGGTCGATGTCGCCCGCGAGTTGCTCAAGTTCGCGGAGGAGATCGAGCTGCTCGAGGTGAAAGCCGGGTGCATCGAGGGCGAGCTGTACGCGGGCAAAGATGGTGTGAAGCAGCTCAGCAAGCTGCCGACGCGCGATGAGGCGATCGCCAACCTGGTCGGGTGCATCCTGAGCCCCGGTCGGAACATCGGCGGCGCGGCCAAGGGCCCCGCCAGCGTGCTGGCGGCCTGCCTCAAGAGCATCGAGGAGAAGCTCGAGAACGGCGAGGAGATCAAGAAGGCTGGATAGGCATCAGGCATCAGGCATGTTGGGCCACGCTTGGTGCCACCAAGATTGGTTGAACGGAACGAAGCGAATGAACTGACGGCATCAAGAGGTGAGGTATCGGTGGTGCGAAGGAGAGCTGACTCCGAGTACTGATGCCCGATCCCTGGTGCCTTCGTACGGAACAACTGCTCCCGACTGGCCCGTGTGTTCGGGTGAAAGAGCCGGATGGTCCGGCCCCTCTCGGGAGAGGTGTACGGGCATACGCCCGTGTGTGAAACGGAAGTGAGCAACAAGATGAGCGACGACGCAGCAACGGACGGGGCCACGAAGGAGTTCACCGCGGAGATCAAGGAGCTGGGCGACAAGATCGTGCAGCTGACCTTGAAGGAAGCGGTCGACCTCGCGGACTATCTGAAAGATGAGTACGGCATCGAGCCGGCCGCTGGCGGCGGCGCGGTGGTGATGGCCGGCCCAGCGGACGGTGGCGGCGCTGCTGCTGCTGAGGAGAAGACCGACTTCAACGTGGTCCTCACCTCCGCGGGTGACAAGAAGATCCAGGTCATCAAGGTTGTCCGCGAGGCGACCGGCCTGGGGCTCAAGGAAGCCAAGGAACTCGTCGACAGCGCCCCCAAGCCGATCAAGGAAGGTTTGGACAAGGACGCGGCCGAAGAGCTCAAGGGCAAGCTCGAGGAAGCCGGCGGCGCCGTCGAGCTTCAGTAAGAAGAGTCTCGCTCGCCGCGGCGAGCACCGTGGCCGGGTGACCGCACCGTCGCGGAATACCCGGTCAAAGTACAAACCGAACGGGCGGTGGTGTCGGCGTACCGGTGCCAGCGCCTGGCTTTTCTTGTCGCCGCGCTTGACATCTGTCGTTGCGGTGCCTTACACCACGTGATACGGCTCGATCTCTCGGCACACAGGACAGCTTGACCACCCTCGGATCGCGACACAGCTCGTGCGACTGTGGCGCCGTCTCGGCGACTTGCCGTGACCGGGAGAGTGGTGCGCCGGTGGGTGGAGAGCATCGGCCGAGGGCGGGTGCATACTTGAAGGGGTTCGCTGAGCATGGCTGAGACTCGGGCTGAGAAGGTCGTTCGCGACTACTCCAAGCGTGGCGACGGCATGCCCGTCGGCGATCTGACGAAGATCCAGCGGGACGCGTACGAGCGTTTCCTGCAGGAGGCGTCGACATCGCCCGACGAGCGAGAGCCGTCGATCGGTCTGGAAGCGCTGCTGCGCGAGGTATTCCCGATCCCGAGCTACGACGAGACGATGAGTCTCGAGTACTGCTACTACACGGTCGAGGAGCCGCGGTACACGCCCGACGAGTGCCGCGCCCTGCGGCTCACTTACGGCAAGCCGTTCCGGGTGTGCCTGCGGCTGAAGCGCGAGAACCACCCCGACATCCCCGAGGAGGAGATCTACCTCGGCGAGATTCCGATCATGATGGGCGGCGGCGAGTTCATCGTGAACGGTGCCGAGCGTGTGATCGTGTCTCAGTTGCACCGCTCGCCGGGTGTGGACTTTTCGATCATCTCCGACGAGGGCGACCGCCCGCTGCACTCGGCCCGCATCATCCCCGAGCGTGGCTCGTGGATCGAGCTGGAGGTGACCAAGAAGGACCAGCTGCTGATGCGGATCGATCAGTCCGCGAAGCTGCCGGCTACGACCTTCCTCCGGTGCCTCGACGAGAGTGTGTCGAGCACCTCGGCGGTGTTGAGCCTTTTTTACGAGGTGAAGCACCTGGCGGTCGAGCAGCTCAAGCCGGAGCACTGGGCTGCGGAGACCATCTTCGACGCCGAGTCGGGCGAGGAGTTCGTCCACGTTGGCCATCAGCTGGGCGATTCGCTCGAGGCGATTATGAACTCGGGGCTCACGAGCGTGAGCGTGATCGAGGAGCCGCCGGACCCGCTGATCCTGAACTCGGTCGCGGAGGAGAAGCTCGAGCAGTTCGGCGAGATCGCCCAGAGCGAGCACGAGGCTGCCCTGCTCAAGATCTACACCCGCCTGCGGCCGGGCAACCCGCCGCAGGTCGACAAGGCCAAGCAGCTGTTCGTCGAGAAGTTCCTGGACGAGAGCCGGTACCGCCTCGGCAAGGTAGGCCGCTTCCGGATCAACCGGAAGTTCGACCTCGACGTGCCCGAGGATCAGATGTACGTCCGCGCGGAGGACTTCCTGCGCGTGATCCAGTACGTGCTCGACCTGCGCAGCAAGCGGACCGACCCGAAGACCGGTCGGCAGGTCGCCAAGGTTGACGACATCGACCACCTGGGCAACCGCCGCCTTCGGACGCTCGACGAGCTGGCATGCGAAGAGATGCGCAAAGGGTTCCTGAAGCTCAAGCGGACCGTGCAGGAGCGGATGAGCGTCAAGGAGCCCGACGAGCTGGGCAAAATCTCCGACCTCGTCAACTCCAAGAGCATCTCGAGCGCGATCGACTTCTTCTTCGGCCGCTCCGAGCTGTCGCAGGTGGTCGACCAGACCAACCCGCTCAGCTCGCTCGTGCATGAGCGGCGCCTCTCGGCCCTCGGTCCCGGCGGTCTCAACCGCAAGCGGGCGGGCTTCGAGGTGCGCGATGTGCATATCTCGCACTACGGCCGGGTCTGCCCCATCGAGACGCCCGAGGGCACGAACATCGGTCTGATCGTGAGTCTCGGCATCTTCTCAGATGTCGATCAGTACGGCTTCCTGCGCACGCCGTATCGCCCGGTGAGGGGCGGCAAGGTGGTCAACGAGCCGACCTTCCTCCGCGCCGACGAGGAGATGCGGGCCGTGCTCGCGCCGGCGGAGTCGCTCGACCTCGAGGGCAACCTCACGAGCGGCACCGTGCTGGCCCGTGTGAACGGCGAGCTTGCCGAGGTGAAGGCGGACGATGTCGATTACATCGACATCGCGCCCAAGCAGATCGTCGGTGTTTCGGCGGCGCTCATCCCCTTCCTCGAGCACGACGACGCCAACCGCGCGCTCATGGGCTCGAACATGCAGCGGCAGGCGGTGCCGCTTATCAAGGTCAACCCGCCGCTGGTGGCCACGGGCATGGAGGAGGCGGTGGGCCGCAACTCCGGCATGGTTGTCCGCGCCCGTCGCGGCGGCACGGTGACCTTCGTCGACGCCGAGCGCATCATCATCGATAACTCGGACGAGTACGAGCTCCGCAAGTTCGCCGGCCTGAACGAGCGGACGTGTCTGAACCAGAAGCCCGTCATCGATCTGGGCGACGAGGTTGCGGTGGGTGACATCATCGCCGATGGCCCGTCGACCAAGCTCGGCGAGCTGGCCATCGGCAAGGCGCCGCTCGTCGCGTTCAACACCTTCGACGGCTACAACTTCGAAGACGCGATCGTGATCAACGAGAGGCTTGTGAAGCGCGATGTCTTCACGTCGATCCACATCGATAGCTTCGACGTCGAGATCCGCGAGACCAAGCTGGGCCGCGAGGAGTTCACCCGCGACATTCCCAACGTGAGCGAGAAGATGCTCCGCAACCTCGACGAGCACGGCGTGATCCGCCTGGGTGCTCGCGTGGGGCCGGGTGACATTCTCGTCGGCAAGGTCAGCCCCAAGAGCAAGAGCGAGCTGACCCCGGAAGAGAAACTCCTCCACGCGATCTTCGGACGCGCCGGCGAGGATGTGAAAAACGACTCGCTCGAGGTGCCCGCGGGCAAGAGCGGCATCGTCATCGGTGCGCAGCGTTTCAGCCGCCGCGTTCACCTCTCGGAGGATCAGAAGAAGCGTCTCCAGAAGGAGATGGACGAGTACGCCGCGGAGATGGACAACAAGGCCATCGAGATCTTCCGCGACATGGTCGACTCGATCAACGAGGTGCTGGGCACCGAGATGGTCGACCCGATGACCCGCCAGAAGGTCGGTGCCTCGGACATCCCCGAGGTCATCATCGAGCAGATCGAGAACTTCTCCAGCAAGTGGTTCAAGGGCTCCAAGGAGGCCAAGGAGCAGGCGGAACTTCTCCAGAAGCAGTTCTGGCCCCGCATCACTGCGAACCGCAAGGAGAAGGAGCGCAAGCTCGCGCATATGAAGCGCGGCGATGAGCTGCCGAGCGGCGTGCTCGAGATGGTGAAGGTCTATGTGGCCAACAAGCGTCCGCTGTCGGTCGGCGACAAGATGGCCGGCCGCCACGGCAACAAGGGTGTGATTGCTCGCATCGTGCCCGAGGAAGACATGCCGTTCATGGAAGACGGCACCCCGGTCGAGGTGCTGCTCAACCCGCTTGGTGTGCCCTCGCGTATGAACGTGGGTCAGATCCTCGAGACGCACCTGGGGTGGGCCGCGGGTGTGCTCGGGTTCCAGGCCCGCACACCGGTCTTCGATGGCGCGACCGAGGAGGAGATCCACCGGGCGATCGAGGAAGCCAACCAGTCGATCATCGACCGCGAGACCCACTACGAGGACGTCGGCGGTCACCCCGGCCCCGACGAGATCATGGCCAAGGTGCCCAAGGGCGGCAAGATCCAGCTGTTCGACGGCCGGACCGGCGATGCCTTCAAGCAGCGGACCACCGTCGGCCGCATGTACATGCTCAAGCTGCACCACCTCGTCGACGACAAGATCCACGCCCGCGCAACGGGGCCGTACTCCCTCATCACGCAGCAACCGCTCGGCGGCAAGGCCCGCACGGGTGGTCAGCGCTTCGGCGAGATGGAGGTGTGGGGACTCGAGGCGTACGGCGCGGCCTACATCCTGCAGGAACTCCTCACCGTCAAATCGGACGATGTCGAGGGCCGCACCAAGATCTACGAGAGCATGGTCAAGGGCACGAACACGCTCGAGGCCGGGCTGCCTGTGGCGTTCGATGTGTTGTGTAACGAGATCAAGGGCCTGGGCATGAACGTCACTGTTGAGAAGGCGTCCGCTGAGGGAGCCAGCTTGCTATGAAGCCCTCGCTCCGGCGGGGCCGGTGCTGCATCGGCCCGCGGCCGGAGCGTGTACGAGAGATGTGAGATCCGCCGCGGCGGCGGAGGAGAACGAGTTGTGAGCACCCACGAGGCACAACCAACGGCAAAGGATCGAGTGATGAACGAGTGGATCGAGACAAAGCGCGTGGCAACCGCACTGACCGCGGCAGCGATCATGGCACTCGCAGGGTGCGGCGATGGCAGCAGCGGTGAGAGCACCGCAGGCCCCGCCGGTGAATCGGGCGAGCAGCCCGCGGCCACGGACGCCGCCCAGCAGGCGGCCGCAACCGCGACTGATGCCTTCGGCGATGCCGCGAACGCCGCGGTGAACGCGGGCCAACAGGTCGTGGAAGAGGTCGCCTCAGCGGTGACCGCTGAGGGCGCGACCTCGGCGACGCCCGAAGGTTCGCTCCGCATCTACCTGGCCGCGATGGCCAGCGGCGAGTTCGAGAAGGCCCTGGATGTGATCCACCCCGACTCGCCGGGCTACAACCAGGTGCTCGGCATGGCCGGCGGCATCGAGCAGATCCGCCAGAAGGTCGCTGACGGTGAAACCACATCGCAGATGCTCGCGCTGGCGGTCAACGTGTTGACCTCGGCGTTCCAATCGGCCAGCTACGAAGAAGTCGCGGTGCAGCCGCCGAACGCGCAGTACGAGGTCACCTACGACGGCCAAGAAGATCCGTTCACGCTCAACCTGCTCCAGGTTGAGGACCAGTGGCTCATCCAGGTGCCCGATGGGGGTGTGCCGATCGCTGTCGATCGGTCGATGGAGATGGCGCAGCAGCTCCAGCGCCCCGCGGGCCCGCCCGACCCGGCGCCCTGATCGGTGAGCGTCGTCGCCCGACGGCAGCGCACATCGCGTGCGCGCAACGCATGGGGTCGCTGCCACCGCGGCGGCCCTGGATTCGATGGTGACCGGGCTGCGGCTCGGTCGGTGTGGCAGCGATTGTGATCACGCTTCGGACGACCCCGGTCCGGAGCGCCCCAGACGGCTCAAGCGAGGCGACAGGCAATGCCAGAATCCGTGTACGACCGCGTGAACGACTTCTCGAGCGTCAAGATCACGCTCGCGAGCCCGAACGACATCCGCAGCTGGTCCTTCGGTGAGGTCAAGAAGCCCGAAACAATCAACTACCGCACCTACCGCCCCGAGAAGGATGGCCTCTTCTGCGAGCGTATCTTCGGCCCCGAGCGCGACTACGAGTGCGCCTGCGGCAAGTACAAGGGCACGAAGTACAAGGGCATCATCTGCGACCGGTGCGGCGTGAAGGTCACGCACTCGCGCGTCCGCCGCAAGCGGATGGGTCACATCAACCTCGCGGCCCCGGTTGTGCACATCTGGTTCTTCAAGAGCCTGCCCTCGCGTCTCGGCACGCTGCTCGGCATGAAGACGAGCGACATCGAGAAGATCGTCTACTTCCAGGACTACGTGGTTGTCGATGCGGGCGACACCGAGCTCGAGCTGCGTCAGCTGCTCACCGAAGAAGAGCACCGCGTCGCCCTCGAGAAGTACGGCAACGCCTTCCGTGCCCTGATGGGTGCCGAAGCTATCCGGGAACTGATCGAGCAGCTCGACCTCGACTCCACGGCTGAGCAGCTCCGCACAGACATCAAAGAAACGCGCAGCAAGCAGAAGCTCAAGGACTTTGCCAAGCGTCTCAAGCTCATCGAGCAGATCCGCGGCTCCGAGAACGACCCGGCCTGGCTCGTGATGGATGTGATCCCCGTGATCCCGCCGGATCTGCGGCCGCTGGTCCTCCTCGAGTCGGGCAATTTCGCCACGAGCGACCTCAACGACCTCTACCGCCGCATCATCAACCGGAACAACCGCCTCAAGAAGCTCATGGACCTCAACGCCCCCGAGGTCATCATCCGTAACGAGAAACGGATGCTTCAGCAGGCGGTCGATGCGCTCTTCGATAACGGCCGGTGCCGTCGCCCGGTGCTCGGCTCCTCCAACCGCCCGCTCAAGTCGCTGACCGACATGGTCAAGGGCAAGCAGGGTCGCTTCCGCGAGAACCTGCTGGGTAAGCGCGTCGATTACTCGGCCCGCTCGGTCATCGTCGTGGGCCCCGAGCTCAAGCTCCACCAGTGCGGCCTGCCCAAGAAGATCGCGCTGGAGCTCTTTCAGCCGTTCATCATCCGCAAGCTCAAGGAGCACGGCCTCGCCGACACCATCAAGAGCGCGAAGCGGATGCTCGAGCGCCGCGACCCCGAGGTGTGGGACATCCTCGAAGAGGTCATCTTCCAGCACCCTGTGCTGCTCAACCGCGCCCCGACGCTTCACCGGATGGGCATCCAGGCCTTCGAGCCGGTGCTGGTCGAGGGCAACGCGATCAAGGTGCATCCGCTGGTATGCACCGGCTTCAACGCCGACTTTGATGGCGATCAGATGGCGGTGCACCTGCCGCTGAGCGTCGAAGCGCAGGCCGAGGCTCACGTTTTGATGCTGGCCACGCACAACATCTTCTCGCCCGCCAATGGCAACCCGATCATCTCGCCCTCGCAGGACATCGTGCTGGGCGTGTACTTCATCACGCTCATCGACGAGGACATCGCCGACGACGAGGGCAACTACGACCTCTCCTCGGTGCGCCGGTTCAAGGATCGCCAGGAAGCGCTGCTCGCTTTCGACCACGGCAGCATCGGCATCCACGAGCCGATCGTGGTGCGTCTCGACGGCTTCACACAGGTTGTCAACAAGGAGCGCGGCCCGGTCGAGGCCCTGCCGGAGGACAAGCGTGTCGTCACCAGCGTCGGGCGCATTCTGTTCGCGGAGATCCTGGCCGACGGGATGCCCTTCTACAACTGCAAGCTCGGCAAGAAGGGCGCCGCGCGGGCCATCGACGACTCCTACGCCTACGCCGGCCGTGCCAACACCATCGACTTCCTCGACCGCCTCAAGGAGATCGGCTTCAAGTGGTCGACGCTCGCGGGTATCAGCTTCGGCGTGACCGACCTGCGTATCCCCGAGAACAAGCAGGACCTGCTCGACAACGCCGAGAAGCTTGCCAACAAGGTGCGCAAGAACTTCGACCGCGGCATCATCACCGAGCGTGAGCGTTACAACCAGTTGCTCGACATCTGGGCACACTGCCGCGAAGAGGTCACCAAGGCGCTCGTCGAGACCCTCAAGACCGATCGCCGCGGCCCCAACGGCGAATACCTCGACACCACCGACCGCACGCAGGGCAAGCATTACCTCAACCCCGTGTACGTCATGTCGGACTCGGGCGCACGCGGCAACCGCTCGCAGATGCAGCAGCTCGCGGCCATGCGCGGCCTGATGGCCAAGCCTTCCGGTGACATCATCGAGACGCCCATCCGGGCGAACTTCCGCGAAGGCTTGAACGTGCTCGAGTACTTCTCGAGCACGCACGGCGCCCGCAAGGGTCTGGCCGATACCGCGCTCAAGACCGCTGACTCGGGCTACCTCACCCGCAAGCTGTGCGATGTCGCCCAGTCCGTGATCATCGGTGAGAACGACTGCGGTTCGAAGCGTGGCATCATCAAGCGTGCGATCTACAAGGGCGAGGACGTCGAGGTGCCGCTGAGCGAGCGCATCGTCGGCCGCGTGAGCCGCAACAACATCATCAACCCGGTGACAGACGAGGTGATCGTCCGCGAGAACGAGCCGATCACCATGGAGTCGGCCAAGCGCATCGAGGAGCTGGGCATCGACGCGGTGACCGTGCGCTCGCCGCTGACCTCGGAGAGCGAGTCGGGGTGTTCGGTGCTGGATTACGGCCTCGACATGTCCACCGGCAAGCTCGCCGAGCCGGGTCTAGCGGTCGGCATCATTGCGGCCCAGTCGATCGGCGAGCCGGGGACGCAGCTCACCATGCGCACGTTCCACACGGGCGGTGTGGCCACCTCAAAGGTGCTCGAGACCGACATCCGCGCCACCCAGGCCGGCACCATCGAGCTGCGCCACTGCAACGAGGTCTCGGTGCCTATGGAAGAAGGAGAGGGCGAGGTGCTCGTCGCGCTGAAGCGCAACGGCGAGGTGCTCATCCTCGACGACAAGGGCCGCGAGCTCGAGAAGCACAAGGTGCCCTACGGCGCCGTGCTCCCGATCTCCAACGGGGCGACGGTGGCTCGCGGCGATCAGTTGGTGAAGTGGGACCCCCACCGCGACCCGATTCTGGCTGAGAAGTCGGGCTCGGTGCAGTTCGTCGACATCGAACTCAACGAGACCGTGCGCGAGGAGGATGCGGGTCAGGGCCGCAAGGCGCTCGTGGTCATCGAGCACAAGGGTGAGAAGCACCCGGCCATCAACGTGGTCGACAAGGACGGCAACATCCTCGACTTCCACTACCTGCCCGCCAAGGCCCGTATCGAGGTGACCGACGGTCAGGACATCCTTGCCGGCCAGATGCTCGCGCGCAAGCCTCGGGGCTCCGCGGGCTCGCAGGACATCACGGGTGGTCTGCCGCGTGTGACCGAGATCTTCGAGGCCCGCAAGCCCAAGGAACCTGCGGTGATGGCGGAGATCTCGGGCAAGGTTGAGATCCTCTCCGACAAGCGCAAGGGCAAGATGACCATCCGCGTGCTGAGCGAGTCGGGCATCGAGAAGGACCACCACGTCCCTCAGGACCGCCACCTGCTCGTCCACTCGGGCGACGAGGTCGCTGCCGGCGATCCACTGATCGATGGCCCTCTCGTTCCGCACGACATCCTGCGGATCAAGGGCGACGATGCCCTCTACTCGTACATGCTCGACGAGGTGCAGAACGTTTACCGTGCCCAGGGCGTGCCGATCAACGACAAGCACATCGAGGTGATTCTGGCGCAGATGCTCCGCAAGCTGCGCGTGGAAAACCCCGGCGACACCAAGTTCCTGCCGCACGAGGTTGTGGACAAGGTGGCGTTCCGCAAGGAGAACAACCGTGTGGCCGACCTCGGCCGCGTGAGCGAAGCGGGCGGCACCGACCTCACCGTCGGTCAGTTGTACACGCGGGACGAGATCCGTGAGGCCAACGCGAAGGCCGAGGCCGAGGGCCTCGACCCCGCCAAGGCCAAGAAGGCTCGGGCCGCGACCGGCCGCACGCTGCTGCTGGGCATCACGAAAGCCTCGCTGCAGTCCGACTCGTTCCTCTCGGGTGCGAGCTTCCAGGAGACCACCAAGGTGCTCACCGAGGCTTCCCTCAAGGGTGCGCGCGATGACCTCATCGGACTCAAGGAGAACGTGCTGCTGGGGCACCTGATCCCAGCGGGCACGGGCTTCCGGCCCTACCACAACATGGAGCTGCGTCACCTCGGTGCGCCGCCCGTTGCTGAGCTCGAGGACGAGGACGCCATGCGTGCCGAAGCCGCCGAGGAGGCCGAGCGCCTGGGGGCTCGCTCCGATGAGCCGACCCTGAGCCCAGCGGACCTATCCGAGGTGCTCATCGGGGGCGGCAACGACGACGATGCGGAACCCGCCCCGGCTCCCACAGCGGTCTCTCCGGCAACCCCAACGACCGAAGGTACCCCCGGCTGACCGAGGGCCTCGCTTCACTGGTTTCTGCACGTGCCCGAGCTGCCCGAGGTTGAGCACCTGCGCCGGTCGCTCGAACCGGTGCTGCTCGGCAGACACGTTGTCCGGGTGACCGTGCATCGCCGCGACATCGTGTGCACACCTGACGACCCGCCGGGAGGGTTCTCACGCCAGAGCGGTGGCATTGCCCACGCGTCACCGCGCATCGTCCGACGAGCGGAACTCCTGCTCGATGCCGAGATCAGCGCGCTGGAGCGTCACGGCAAGCGTCTTGCCATCCTGTCGAATCATGGCGATGGGCCGGCCTTGGATGCACACCTTGGCATGACCGGCCAGCTTATCCACCTGGCCAAGGGGCACCGTCTCACCAGCCAATCACACATTCATGTGTCGTGGCGCCTCTCTGATGGGTCTCGGCTGGTGTATAGGGACGCCAGGCGGTTCGGCGGCATCTGGACATGCCGCGACCGAGAGGACCTCCAGACGCGACGCTGGGGCCCTCTGGGGCCCGATGCCCTCACAGCGTCTTCCGCGGAGCTGATCACCCGCACGAAACGCACCAGGCGGCCTGTGAAGGCCGCTCTGCTTGACCAAACCGTCCTCGCGGGTGTGGGAAACATCTACGCCGATGAGTCGCTGCACCGAGCCCGCCTGTCGCCGTTCATGCTGGCGTGCGACCTCACGGCGGCCGACTGGTGTGCGCTCGTCGAGGCGCTTCGCGTTGTCCTCAATCAAGCCATCGTTGCTGGCGGATCCACGATCCGTGACTATGTGGATGGCATGGGGAGAACTGGCGTGCATCAAATCCGGCATGCTGTCTACGGACAAGCGGGAAAGCCCTGTACACGGTGCGGGGCCCGACTTCGATCCGCCCGAATAGGGCAGAGACAAACCGTGTGGTGCGCTGCTTGTCAGCCCGGTCCCTAGATCGAGTAGCAAGCACTCATGCACAATTGATCCCCAAATCCTTGGGAGTCCGTGGTTTGCAGATCACGGTGCGATGTCATGGTTGCGCTAACTCACTCTATTGAAGAAGAATCTATCAGGAATAGAAGAAGAGGGTGGCATTTTGGGGAAATCTATGCAGTGGTGTGTCGTAAAGACTTAATTTTCAATAATTTACCTTTCATGATCAAATGTGGTGTATTGATGATCGGCCTGGTCATCTCGATCAAATGGCGCCTCACCGAGGGGAATTGTTCAGGTCGCGCAAAGCGATTTCGCGCTTTGCCTGCGTGCAGAGAACACCGCGGGCACCACCAAGCGCCGAGTTATCCACCTTGCGCGGTCGTTGGGGTGTCCGCATCAACCCACATGTATGCATAGCACCTGGCCTGCCAGAACAGATATCCACTCGATTAGGGGGAGGAACTTCTGATCACACCGAACGATCTGCGAACTCGGGTGCGCCGATCTGGCGCTCCAGCGCATCGAGCACTCTGGAAAACTCGTCGTCAGCGTCTCGACGGTGCTTGATCGTCTTCACAGCGTGCATCACCGTGGTGTGGTCGCGACCACCGAAATATCCCCCGATTTCTTCGAGTGAGTAGCGGGTGTGCTTCCGGGCCAGGTACATGCAGACCTGACGGGGGTGCGCAATAGATTTGTGGCGACGGCGGGATTGGAGTTCGGTGATCTTCACATCGAAGTGGTCGGTCACCGCGTCGATGATCTGGCTGATCGTCGGCTCGGGGCGGACATCTGGGGCCTGGTCGTCCAGGGCCAGGCGGGCCAGCCGCACGTCGATCGCGCACTCGTCGATCTGTGCCTGCATTTGGATCCGCGTGATCGCCCCTTCCAGCTCCCGCACGTTCGTCTCGATCCGGCCCGCGATGTATTGGGCCACCGCATCGGGGATATCCACACCACGCAGGCGAGCCTTCTGGCGCACGATCTCGATCCGGGTTTCGTACAGCGTCGGGTTCATCTGGACGACGAGCCCCGATTGGAATCGCGAGACGAGCCGAGCTTCCAAATCGGGGATCTCGTGCGGTGGCGCGTCCGACGACAGCACGATCTGCTGCCCGCCCTGGAACAGCGTGTTAAACGTGTGGAAGAACTCCTCTTGCGTGCGCTCGAGCCGTGTCAGGAAGTGAACATCGTCGATGACGAGGCAGTCCACCTCGTCGCGGAAATGGTGGCGGAACTCGTTCATGCGTCCGGCTTGCACCGCGTCGGCGAAGTCGGTCGAGAACTGCTCGCAGGATGTGTAGTGGATCCGGAACCCGGGCAGGTTTCGCAAGAACGTGAGACAGATGGCCTGAAGCAGGTGGGTCTTCCCGAGTCCTACGCCGCCATGGATGAAGAGCGGGTTGTAGGCCGTTGCGGGGTGGCCGGCGACCGCGAGTGCAGCGGCGTGAGCGAGGCGGTTCTCGGGGCCGATCACGAAGTTCTCGAACGAGTAGTCGGGATTGATCCGCAGCCCGGCGGACTCCCCCACAAGCTCGGCCCGGCTCGGCATGATCGCAGGTGTTGGCGTGTGACCGGTATGCACGCGGCCGTTCCCTGATGCCTCGAAGCTGTGGTGTGATCCCCCATCCACAGGTTTTGACTCGGCTTCGGTCTCGGGCATGGCGCGGCGGGAAGCAGCGCTCGGCGCCTCGCGCCTCGGTTCGAACGGATCATCGGGCCCCAGGAAGCGCACCGTCATCAGTCGTCCGGTGACGGTTTGGAACGCTTCGTCAAAGAAGCTCGCGCACTCGTGCTGGAGGTAACTCTGCTGAACGGGTTCGGCCACCCGTAGCAGCGCGACGTTGGTCTCGATGTCGAGCGGCGCAATATCCTGGAACCACTTGCGACACACATCCGGGTGTGCGTGGCGCAGATGCCCGAGCACGTGTTCCCAGAGTTCGCTGTCAGCAGAACGCGTCATCGCACACCGATCACGAACCTTCTCCGCCTACGCGCAGAAGGAAATCCTGACACCCACGCACCAAGGATGAGCGGGACGTTGGCCGTTGTCGACCGTGGCGTCCGGTGCTCTCCACCGCGCGACACTTTGCCGAGCGCCGCATCGCGAGAACATACCGATGGCCTGCGTGCGATGTCAACGCGAATCACGTGTTTTCGTGTGCGCATTGCAGGTTACGCGGTGTGCGCCGCGCGTTGTCGCTCTCGTTCGGCACGCTCCGCATCCGCCATCTGTCGTTCGTACCGGGCCTTATTGCCCCGATGATCCATCAGAAATTCAACACGGCGAGCGTGTTCGTGTCCGACGCGATTCCGTAACGCCTTTCGCGCTTCGGCGATGTTCGACCGGCGCGAAAGATGCATCAGTACGAGCGTCTCGCACTCGAGCATCGGCAGCCACTCGGCGATGTCCTCGATGTGCAGGTGTTTGCCAACTCGTGATCGGTCCTTGTGTTCGTGATCGACGAAGGTGCACTCGGCGATGACAATTGTCGCTTTTCGCACATCTTCACGCAGCAATGGACCACCGGGCAGTGTGTCGGTCAGATACGCCACCTGCGGCACTTCGAGCCAGTACGTGATTTCCGTGCCGCCATCCTTGAGCTGACGCAGTTGTTCCTGTGTCAGCTCCCGGAACTCTTCCCTGAGTTTGGAGCGTTTCTCGTAGATCACATACCCTGCGCAGGGGACGGTGTGTTCCAGCTCCATCATGCGGATGTAGAACGAGTTCTTGATCTCATAGTCGGTGCCCGGGGCGATCGGGATCAGTTCGTACGGCGTCCGCTGGGCCTCTAGGTCGTTGAAACCACGGAGCATGCGTTCCATTGGTTTGGCGAGGGACTCGTGGCAGATGATGGCGCCGTTTCCCATGCCTTGGAAGCGCCGCTGCGAGATGTAGTAGGCCAAGCCGCCAACGTGGTCCATATGGCCGTGCGACACCGCGACGTACTTGCTCGCCAGGGCGGCACGAGGGCACACACCCATGTCGAAGCACACATCGAGTTCGGGGACCTGGATGCACGTCGCTTCGCCAGCGATCGATGTGCCCTGCACCCGATAGGGTGGGCAGTAGAGGAAGCCGAGCGAGGGCTCGCGTGCGGGGGGCTTTGGAATCACCGTGGAATCTCCTCCGTCGGCGGTTGCGCCGGCGGGTCGGGGTGTGGACGAATCGATTTCGACAAGCAATATAGGCCCAATCCTCGGTGGGTATGATCGCCCGCATGGCGAGTTCGGAGATCGCGGGCGTACCGGGCCCCTCGGCCGAGGATGTTCAGCGGGTCGCCTCGCTCGCACGGCTCGACCTGTCCGAGCGGGCGGCAACTGCCCTCGCTCATGATCTGGCCGCGATCCTCGGGCACGTCAACCGCCTGACCGAGCTCGATGTCGCCGGTGTCGAACCCATGACGAGCCCGATCGAACCGGGGAACCGGTGGGCCGACGGTGAGACGCCCGGGCCGACGCTTCCCGCGGAGACCGTCTCTGCCCTTGCTCCTGCAGCGGAGGGGCCGTTCATCGCGGTTGCCAAGGTGCTCGGCGACGGACCGGGGGCCTGAGCCGTGGTGGGCGCCCGGATCGCGGAGGATGTGGCGACGGGTGTCCGATCGGCGACCGAGGTGGTCCGCGGCGCCCTCGAGGCGATCCATCGTCAGAACGCCGACCTCGGGGCCTTCCTGCAGGTGTTCGATGAGCACGCCACCCGGCGAGGTGCGGAGATCGACGCGATGCGGGCCGGTGGCCAATCGCTCGGGCCGCTCGCTGGTGTCCCCGTTGCGGTCAAGGACAACATGGCGCTGGATCACGGGCGGACCACCTGCAGCTCGCGATTCCTCGAGCACTACGAATCGCCGTACACCGCCACGGCTGTCCAGCGACTCATCGATGCCGGCGCGGTGATCGTCGGAAAAACCTCGCTCGACGAGTTCGCGATGGGCAGCTCGTGCGAGCGGTGCGCCTTCGGCGGCGCGCGTAACCCGCACGATCTCGACCGCGTGCCCGGCGGTTCGTCGGGCGGGTCGGCGGCGGCGGTGGCAGCGGAGATGGTGCCCATCGCGCTGGGGTCCGACACAGGCGGCTCGATCCGTCAGCCCGCTGCGTTCTGCGGTGCTGTGGGTCTCAAACCCACCTACGGCCGTGTCTCGCGGTACGGCCTGGTGGCCTTTGCCAGCTCGCTCGACCAGATCGGCCCGATCACACACAGTGTGCGCGATGCCGCGCTGACATTGAATGCCATCGCGGGGCTCGATCCGCAGGATTCGACCTCGGCCGATGTGGCGGTCGAGGACTTCGGTGCGCAGCTCGGCGATGGTGTAGACGGGGTGCGGATTGCGCTGATTGGCTCGTGCCTGAGCGACGACAACCACCCCGCGGTGAACGAGGCCGTCTGCGCCGGTGCGGCGACGCTTGAGTCGGCAGGGGCCACGATTGTCGAGGCGGAGTTGCCGCATCTGAGCTACGCGATCGACGCGTATTACGTGGTGGCTCCCGCGGAGGCTTCCAGCAACCTCGCCCGGTTCGACGGTGTTCGGTATGGCCGCCGAGCGGACATTAGTCCGACCGCCGGCGAGGGCCTCGTGGACCTGTACGAGCGGTCGCGGAGCGAGGGCTTTGGCGACGAGGTGCAGCGGCGCATCATTCTTGGCACGTATGTGCTTTCTGCCGGCTACTACGACGCGTACTACGCGCGCGCGCTCAAGACGCGGCGACTGATCAAGCAAGACTTCGATCGACTCTTCGAGCGCGGCACCGGCGGGCCCGAGGTGGATGCGGTGTTGCTTCCGACGACGCCGGGCCCGGCGTTTCGACGTGGTGCGATCGCGGATCCGGTGGAGATGTATCTGCAGGACATCTACACGGTCGCAGCGAATATGGCGGGCCTCCCGGCGATCAGCATGCCGACGAGTTCGGTTGACATTGAAGGGAGCGCACTCCCGATCGGTGTTCAGTTGATCGGTGATGTGTTCGAGGAGGCGAAGCTGCTGCGTGTTGCGGCGGCGTTGGAGGGATGAGGAATTCACGTCATCCCGCTGTGTGATGGGCGATTGCCGTTTTTCTCCTGGGGATCTTTCTCATCGGCCGTAGGGGTACACGGCGGTCCATGCAGCGATAGATGCGGTGTTGTTGATGCTCATGCCGACTGGTTATGACATTGCGCAGTGGTGGGGCCAGGGAGTTGGACTCGAGTTCTTGGGTTCAGCCTGCTACGCCACCTTTCACCTCATATCCGATACCTTGTGGAATGTGCTCCCGAGGGTGGGGATTGAGTCATCAGCGGTCTACTGGATTGATATCACTATTGGTGTTGGTGCGACAGTGTTCCTCGTCGCCACCACGAGGCTGAAATCAGGGCGGCACTGGCTCGCTGCGCTACTTGGCCCGCGTACTGTGACGTCGAGCTTGAACTCTGAGGATGAACGATGAACGAGACGGCCGACTCGATGGACCGACGTGGGGCACTGACGGCTCTGGGTGTTGGTGCGGGTTTCCTGGCGACTGCAGCGATCTCAGGAAGTCCCAATGCACAGGGATTGACACACCAAGCGGTCGGCGGCGGTGTGCTGACTGCCAAGGAACTGGGCTGGGACGCCGAGGCTGGGCGTTTCGTTGTGCCGGATCTGCCTTACGCGTACGACGCCCTCGAGGCGGCGATCGACGAGCAGACGATGCGGATCCATCACGGCAGGCATCACGCGGGGTACGTCCGGGGGTTGAACGGCGCGCTCGATCGGCTTGATGCAGTGAAGCGTGGTGAGTCCATCGACGCTGCTGGGCTCGCGCACGACCTGGCGTTTCACGGCGGTGGTGCTGTGAATCACGCGATCTTCTGGCAGACGATGGCTCCTGGTGGTCGCGGCGGCGGGGGCGAGCCAACCGGCCTCATCGGTGACACGATCGACCGCGACTTTGGGAGCTTCGCCAACTTCAAGGCACTCTTCTCCGATGCCGCGGGCTCGGTCCGGGGCTCGGGGTGGGCGTGGCTGGTGTTCGAGCCGGTGTCGAAGCGGCTGCTCGTGATGCACATGCACGATCAGCAGGATGCGCAGCTGAACGGTAGCCGCCCGGTCCTCGGCATCGACGTGTGGGAGCACGCGTACTACCTGCGGTACCAGAACCGGCGGGGCGAGTACATCACCAAGTGGTGGAGCGTGGTGAACTGGCCGAAGGTGAGCGAATTGCTGGCCCGGGTGATGTAGGGCGCGATCTCACGCTGTGTCGCGAATCTGCCTCTGTCTCAGGCTTGGGCGACCTCGACGCCGAGTTCCTGCTTGAGTAGTGCGCACCACTGCTTGACGCGTTCTTCGGTCAAGTCGGGTTGGCAGTCGTTGTCGCACATCAGGCCCATGAACTTGTCATCCCGGACACCGGCGGAGTTGTCGAAGGTGTAGCCCTCGGTCGGCCACAGACCAAAGAGCTCCGGGCCGGCCGGTTCGATGATGTCCCACAGCAGGCCGAAGGCATCACCGAAGGTGTCCGGGTACCCGTCCTGGTCGCCGCACCCGAACATCGCCACCTTGAGGCCCTTCATTTCCGGGATGTTGAATCGCGTGGCGGCGTCGTCCCAGTCGTCTTGCATGTCGCCCACATGCCAGGTGGGGATGCCGAGCAGGAGGGCGTCGTAGTCCGCGACGCTGGGCGGGTCGAAGTCCGTCACATCGACGGGTTCATCGGCGAGGTCGCCGAGGTGCCCTTTGACCAGTTCGGCGACCTCTTGGGTGTTCCCGGTGGTGGTGCCGTAGATGATCGCGATCTTCATGTGATGTCCTGCGTGCGGTCGCGGGAGTCGGGGGTGGTCCACAGTTCGCCGACTGGATGGCAGGATCGTACTCCGCCCCGCGGCACACGGCAAAGATTGAGACTCAATCGCATCTGGATTCGAAGCGAGGTCGATGGTGGTTGTGGTGAAAGGCCTGCTACCGCTTGTGCTCGGGGCTCGAGTACCCGGTGTGACACCCGGCTTCCCATGCATCGGGCTGGTTGCCGTGGGCGGGGATGCCGCCGGCATCCTTGAGCATGCGGGCGAGGTGCATGCAGTTCCAGGCGAGGAAGGTTGTGTTGCGGTTCGTGAAGTCATTCTCTGGCCCGCCCGAGCCAGGATCGCGATACGACGGGCCGGGCCCCGCTTCGCCCATCCACCCGGCATCTGCTTGCGGGGGGATCGTGTACCCGATGTGGCTGAGCGAGAAGAGGATGTTCATGGCGCAGTGTTTCACGCCGTCTTCGTTGCCCGTGATGAGTGTCGCGCCCACCTTGCCGTAGTCGCGGTACTGCCCCTTGGCGTTGAAATCGTGCGTGTACCCGTACATCCGCTCCAGCACTCGGTTACACACACTCGACTTCTCACCGAGCCAAACCGATGTGCATACCACCAGGATGTCGCACGCGTCGACCTCGGCCTGCAGCGTCGGCCAGTCGTCGCGATCCCACTCGGCGGTGTCGGCCATGTTGTGTCCGAGCCCGGCGGCGATCTCGTAGTCGACCGGGCGGATCACCTTGGTGGTCACCCCGTTGGCCTCGAAGACCCGCTGAGCGACACCGATGAGCCCCTCGGTGTGCGAGAGCACGGGTGTGCGGTTGAGCGTGCAGTTCAGGAACAGCACGGTGAGGTCGTTGTACGTGGCGGGCGGGGTTGTGCACTGGTCGGACGTGATGCGGTCGAGCTGCTCTGTCATCGTCTGGTCTCGTGTCGAGTGTGTGGTGTGTCCACCGGCGATCGTACTCGGAGTGAGTGCCCGAACTCCTGGAGAAGGGCATGCCACACGGGTTCGCCTTTGTTCTTCGCGCGAAAATGCGTTCAGTACTCGGTCACGATGTCGGGGAGTGCTGGACGCACCCGATCGTCACGGGTCTCGCTCTCGGTGCCGATGTGCACGAACCCCGCGATCCGCTCCTTGCGCTCGAGACCGAGCTCATCCAGCACGCGGCGATCGAACGCGTACCACTCCGTGAGCCAGATGGCGGCGTACCCGGTTGCTCTGCAGGCGTGCAGCAGGTTCATGCACGCTGCCCCGGCGGAGAGCACCTGCTCCCACTCCGGCACCTTCGGGTGTTCGCGCGGGCAGAACACCACCGCGATCACCAACGGGGCGTGCGCCAGACGACCCCGCGCGTGCGCACGGGCCTCGGAACTCGCACCCGGGTGGTCGGCCTCGAAGCAGGTGCCGATGACGGTGCCCAGGTGCATCCGGCGATCGCCTCGGATCAGGATGAACCGCCAGGGCACGAGTTTGCCATGGTCGGGAACGCGTGAGGCGATCGTCAGGATGCGTGAGAGCTCATCTTCGCTCGGGGCGGGTGGGCCGAGTATGTGTACCTTTGGGGATCGTCGTGTTTCGAAGAAACCGAGAAGGTCCGGATGTTCGTGTTCGGTGGTGGACGCTGTCTGTTCCATTGCTCGAGCTTCTTGAGTGGTCGCCACGGGGGATGCGTTACACGATCGGGATCGCGATGTTTGAGAGCAGCATGACGAGCGTGAGCACGACGCTCAGCGTGTGCATCAGCTTGAAACGACCGGAATTCCCCTGGTCTGTGGCCCGGTTGGTGGCGGGGATCATTGCGGCGCAGACGACCGACAGGACAACCGTCAGCCCGGCCAGCACGTACTGCCATGCTCCTGATTCGCTTGAGAACCACAGTGCCACGAGCGTGGCCACACCGAGCACCGCGAGTAAGCGGAAGAATTTGGGGAAGAGCGCGCGCAGCAGTGTGCCCGCGGGTCCACTCTCGATTGTGGTGAAGATGGTGGGCGCGAACACCGCGGTCTGGAGCGCGATCACGCCCACGACGATGCCGGCAAAGAAGTCTTGCATCGGTGAATCGTAATGGCTCGTCGGTGAGAGCTGGATGTGAGGTGATTGGTGTTCGTTGATCTGCGCTGTGGTTCGGTGGGAGGGCGGCATCCATGGTTCATGGGTGGTTTGGTCCGAGGGCGTGCGCCCTCGGCTCGCTGAATGCGTTGGCTTTGGGGTGGAATGTGTGCGCCTGCGCCTTGACAGGCGTTCTGTTGAACAGCAGTTTTCGTCGTCGCTCACTGGCGTGCGCCGGCGTGTCCTTGGGTGGTGGTGCCCTTTCATTTGCATACCTATGGAGATGTTGTCATGCGTGCCTGCAGCGGGATGTCGGTCTTGGGTGTTCTTGGTGTGTCCGGGTTGGCGGTGTCCCTCGGCGGCGAGGCTGCAGCGGTGACGAGGATCGAGGGCGTGCGGGTGGTGCGCGAGGGCGGCACGAGCCATGTGCGGCCAGTGGAGGTGGAGTGGATCCAGTACGACATCACGCGGACGGAGTTCTGGCCAGAGGATGCGGAGGTCGTGCTCGAGCTCTACGCGCGTGATGCCGACCCGACGACCTCTGACCAACTGATCGGCACGACCACAGCGCGCGCACCCGAGGGCAGCGACAGCACGCGGCTCACGCTCGAGTTCCCGGTGACGCTCGTGGGCACACCGGAGTTGGTCGATCCGCCGGTGGGGTGCCCCTCGTGTGCGCCGACGCAGGCGTTCCGGCTCGAGGGCAACCTGGACGCGTACACCGGGGCGCTCGACGAGTTCAACGGCGTGTACGCGCGGCTGGTGCCGGACATCCGCGACTCGGAGGGGAACCTGGTCGATGTGATCCAGACCACCGGCGGCGTGCTCGGGTTTCCGGGTGACATCTTCTTTCCTGGAGACATTTTCTTCCCAGGGGATATCTTCTTCCCGGGTGACATCTTTTCGCCGGCGCCCGATCTGCGGCCGGGGCAAGCCTTCACCCCCACGGCACCGGTGCGCATCACGACGGTCCCGCCCACTGCGCGGCCTCGGCACACGGGCGTGATGCTGGGCTTCCAGATGCAGGAGGGGATGGTCGGACCGTCGGTGTTCGAGTTCGCGGTGACGATCGACGGGTACCAGCCCCCCACTCCGGCGAATCTGGGTGATGTGAGCTTGAACCGGCTTCCGGTGGTCGGGGCACGGATCGAGCCGGGCGGCATCCCGTTGATCGTGGAGCAGGTGGGCAACGGCGAGGTGCTGTTGGTGTACTCGGGCGATGAGCTGCCGGCCGACTTCACGGTGGCGATCGATCTGCCACCGAATAACCCAACAGTCGACGGCACGCAGGCGATCGTGGGGACCGATGGGTTCGCGCTGATTGTCGGGATCGACGGCTTTGGCACGCTGCAGGTTCCGATCCGGCGGACGGTGCTGACGAACATCGCGACGCCGGCGAGCGCGCCAGCGGTGTTCAACACGGAGTTGATCACCGCGGCACTCGGGACGGGCGGCGATGGTGGTGCTGTGTGGACGATCACGGGCGCGCCGGGGGCGGTGTCATCGGTGGGGTCGGGGCTGATCCAGAGTGCCCCTGCGATCGGCGGGCTCGGGGTGCGCGACAACGCCTCGCCGCGGAATGCTGCGGTGGACCCGCTGGCCCGGGTGTACGGACCGGGCGATGCGCACTACGGCTCGTACGCCGCCGGGGCTGGTGTGGTGAACGCGGACGGCTCGTTCGTGTTCGAGATGCCGGTCACGGCGCCGCAGCCGTCGGGCGGACGGATTCAGTTGGAGCTCGTCGACACGTTCGGCGCGGGGACGTCGACGGTGGGGCTCACCTACGGGCCGAGCCGAACGTACGACGTGAACGGGGACGATGCGGTCGGGGCGTTTGATGTGAGTGAGATTCTGAATGAGATCGCGGAGAGTGGTGGGGTGTGAACGGTCCGCGGCTCGTCGTGGCTGACTGACTGGTTGTCGGTGATGCACCGCTGACCTTATAAGGGTGTCACCGCCCCCGGCTGAGCCGGACGAACTCGGTGTAGAGGTCGGCGTAGTGCTTGCCGCTTTCGAGGAGTTCGGTGTGGGTGCCGCGTTCGATGAGCTCCCCGTGCTCGAGCACCAGGATGAGGTCGGCACGGCGGATGGTGCTCAGGCGGTGGGCGACGACGAAGGTGGTGCGGCCGGCCATGAGCCGCTCGAGGGCGGTCTGGAGGCGGTGCTCGGTGTGGGTGTCGACCGCCGAGGTGGCCTCGTCGAGCATGAAGATGCGCGGGTTGGCGAGCCAGGCGCGGGCGAAGCAGGCGAGCTGCCGCTGACCGAGGGAGAGGTTGTCGCCGCGCTCACCGGCGTTGAAGTGCAGGCCGCCGGGGAGTTGCTCGAAGACATCGAGGCAGTCGAGGGCGCGGCAGGCGTCCTCGACGTCTTGGTCGCTCGCCCCGGGCTTACCGAAGCGGATGTTCTCCATGACGGTGCCGGTGAAGAGGAAGTTCTCCTGCAGCACGAGCGACATCTGGGCGTGGAGCGACTCGAGGGTGATGGCGTCGATGTCGTGGCCATCGATAAGGATGCGGCCCTGCTGATGCTCGTAGAGGCGGCCGAGGAGCGAGACGATGGTGGTTTTGCCCGAGCCGGTATGGCCGACGAGCGCGACGACCTGGCCGGGCTCGCAGGTGAAGGAGAGGTCGCGGAGGACCGGGCGGTCCGGGCGGTAGCTGAAGGTGACGTTCTGAAACTCGATGCGGGCGCCCTGGTCGGTGCGTGCGAGTGGCTCGGCGCGCGGTGTGTCGACGACCTCGGGCTCGGTGTCGAGGAGCTTGAAGATGCGTTCGCCGCCGGCCATGGCGAGGAGGATGGTGTTGTAGA
>JBCDJJ010000019.1:0-47212 GCA_038747915.1 Planctomycetota bacterium
ATGATCGACACGATTGTGGACTACTGGTCGCGGTGCTGCGCGTTGCCGCCCGTGCTCTCGTAGCGCCTCTGGGGTGTTTCTGTGAGAATAGCCCGCTGCGCCTACTCTTTCATTCCTTGCCACGATGCGGGAACGAAAGATGACTCAGACGCCCGAGCTCGAACTCTCCGACCTCACGATTTGCGACGAGGAGCCGATCCACCTCCCCGGCGCCGTGCAGCCGCACGGGTGCCTGCTCGGTGTCTCGGGCGACGGTCGGGTCATCGCCCACGCCGATAACGCTTCACAGTGGTTCGGTGCATCCGCGGCCATCCTTGGCGCGCCGATCGAAGACCTGTTCGACGATGCCGTCGCCACCCTGATCCGAGAGCATGCGCGACCGCTCAACGGGCTGGTCTCCCGCGTGCACCGCGTACCTTTCGGTCTCGGGCTGGCACCGATGGTCCTTCACACCAACGATCAGGGTGTGCGCATCGTCGAGCTGCTCTCCGAGGCGGATCTGGTCTCTGAGTCGGCGCTCGACAGCCTTCACACCGCGAACAACCGGGTGCTTGGCGAGGTCACCGGTCCGCTCGTACTCCAGCAGTTCCTCGAACTCGTCGTCTCCGAGGTGCAGTCCACGCTTGAGTTCGATCGTGTCATGGCTTACCAGTTCTTCGGCGATGGCTCCGGAGAGGTTGTTGCCGAGGTCAAGCGTCAGCACCAGGAGCCGTTCCTTGGCTTGCGCTACCCCGCGACCGACATCCCGCACCAAGCCCGCGCGCTTTATCTCCGCAACCACGTAAGGATTATCACAGACATCGGATACGCACCCAGCGCACTCCACGTCGACACCCAGGCCCTCAGCGATGAGCTCGATCTGAGCCACGCCCTGTTGCGCAGCGTCTCTCCGGTGCATCGCGAGTACCTCGCCAACATGGGTGTCACGGCGACGTGCACGATCTCGATCATCCTCGAGGGCGAGCTATGGGGTCTCATCGCCTGCCACCACAGCAGCCCGCACGAGATCCCCGCCGAGGCGCTGCCCATGCTCATCATGCTCGGGCAGACCGTATCCGCCGGCATCGGGGCGCGCTTGGAGCGGCGCAAGCTGCGCGCTCAGCTCGAAGGCACGCAGGTCACCCAGTTTCTGCTCAACCGCCTGAACGCCACATCGTCGATGTCCAAAGCTCTGACTGCCGGCTCACCCAACATCCGGGATCTCGTGGCCTGCGATGGGGCCACCATCGTGTTCCAGGGCGAGATGCATCAGATCGGCCAGGTGCCATCAGTGGATGCCTTCGAACTCTTGCACCAACGCCTCGATGAACTCGCGGCCTCATTGTCCGACTCCGAGACGCACCCGATCCTGGCCATCGACCGCGGGCTCGGGCCGGGGTGGGACCCAGAGATGCCGGGCATCTTGGCTTTCCGTTTTTCCCAGAACCCTTCTGACTTCGTAGCCTGGCATCGCTGTGAGCTGATCAGTGACATCACGTGGGCCGGCAAGCCAGAGAAGTCCTTCGAATTGAACGGTGACGACTCGGTGCGACTGAGCCCACGAAAGAGCTTCGCCGCGTGGGTCGAGACCGTCAGCGGCACCAGCGCCTCGTGGCTCTCCGACCATATCGCTGCCGCAGCGACCCTTCAGCAGGGCCTGCGAGAGGTCGTGCTCCGGATCTCGATGCTCTCCGACGAGGTCGACCAGCGCAAACGCACCGAGGCACGGCTCCGGGAGGTGATCCGCGATGTCGAGGCCTTCGCTCACGCTGCGAGCCACGACCTCCGTCAGCCCGCTCGGAACATGTCCATCCGCCTCTCCATGCTTGAGCAGCAGCTCGGTCAGCTCGACGACGCCACCCGCAAGCATCTCGAGCGTGCCGTCGCCGGGTCACAGGAGATGCACCGCTTGATCGACGGCATGAACGCCCTTGCCACCGCGTCCACGAACACACTCCGTGTACACGAGATCGACCTCGAATCGATCCTCACCTCGATCGAAGACGATCTCGAAGACCTCATGCACGAGACCGGCGCGACGCTGGAGCGCGGACCGCTCGCGCCGATCGCCGGTGACCGCGATCTGATCAAACGCGTGCTGCTCAACCTGATCGAGAACGCCATCAAGTACCGCGACGCCGAACGGGCGCCGGTGGTGAACGTCTCGACCACGCGTGCCAACAGCGATCAGTGGACGCTCACCGTGCGGGACAACGGCCGCGGCATCACCGCGGACGAGGCGGAACACCTTGTCGATGCCTTCGCCCGCGGCTCGGCGGACCCATCGATCCAGGGCACCGGCCTCGGCCTCGCGATCTGCCGCCGCATCGCGCAGCGGCACAACGGCGACATCACACTCGCGCCCGCCCCGGACGCGGGGTGCATCGTGACCGTCACCGGCGCGCCGGTGCGGGAGTGAGCCGCCTTGCGGGCCTTGTGCTGTCGATCGCCACAATCTGGCGCTGTGGTCTGGATGGTGCTGCAGGCATCCGAAGGCCACGTGGGCTGCTCGATGCGCGCCCGATCGTGGCCTTCGCTTCGCTCAGACCACGGCACCGCGGCTCAGACCGCGGCACCGAAGTGGGATGGGGTTCCGGTGAGGCGTTGAGACTGGTACCAACACACTCATGCCTGCCAGACCATGAGACAAGCCGCGGGACCATGCCCGCGGCTCGTCGTGTTGTTCAGGATGTTGGTGCGCGGCTCAGCGCTTGCGGCGGATGCCCAGGCCGCCAGCGAGCGCCGCGAGGGCGAGCGCACCGGGCGTCGGGATCGGGTTGCCGGTCGCGCCCTTGATCTGGATCGAGGGGCGGGAGCCGGGGTTGTTCTCACCGAAGTCCCACTGGAAGGTGCCGGTGAGGGTGAAGCCGTCTTCGATATCGGCGCCGAAGAGCACGATGTAGTTCGCGCCGCCGCTCTGACCGATCACGGTGTCGGTGATGGCGGTGCCGTCGAGGTTGAGGTCAAAGAGGCTCGCGGTGTTCTCGTCGTTGAGGCCCGCGACGCGGATGAAGACGCTGCCGAGGTCGGTGACGTCCGCTGAGTCGCTCAGGGTGATGGTCGAGCCGCCGCCGACGATCTCCCAGTCGAGCGCGCCGCCGGCGCCCACGGTGAGGGTGAAGTCGTACTCGGCCTCGTCGACCCAGACGGTGTTCTTCTGGTCGAAGGCGCCGGCCTGCTGGGTGGTGGGGCCGAGGCCCAGCTCCCAGTCGGCGTTGATCTTGGAGGTCTTGGAGGTCACGTTGCGGGCCTCGGCGACGAAGAGCTCGTCGGCGCCGAGAGCGAGGAACGCGGCGTCCGAATCGAGCGTCACGGAGCCCACCTGTGCGAACACGAGGCCAGCGGGCGCAAGGACAGCAATCACGGCCAACTCACTCTTCATCATGTCGTTCATCCTGTTTCTGCGCGCGGTACAGCGCCGGTTCGTTCCCTAAGAGTCGCCCGGGTCCACACAGAGCCCGGGTGTCAGTCGTGCCGGTTTCAGGGCGCCGCAGGTGGGGCTGCGACCGCGCAGGGAGTCGCGCGCGGTCAGAGACCCACAGGTGAACTCATCGCTTCATGGTGTCGCGATGACGTGTCCGAGCGACGCCGAGCCCGTGCAAGGCCGACGCGGAGTGCGTCTGAACAATGCGATCTCCCACCCGCGGGTGCAACTACCTTGGTGTGCTTTCTTTGCGGGATGTCACCGAGTGGGGGCCCGAGGCGTCGTGGTTTACCCAGATTCTCACCTGGAGCACCTGTTTGGGGCGAAGCCGGGGGGCGTGGGGCGTCGAATAGGACGTTGGAGCAACGCTATCCTTCGCTCCGATCGCCCGTGCCTGGCCGACCGTGCGGGACGGACCCCGCCCGGCCGAGCCTCAGAAGGACCCACCGCCTCATGCCCAGCATCACGATCGACGGCACCGCCTGCGAGTTCGAGTCGGGCGAGACCATCCTGCAGGTCGCCAACCGCAACGGGATCGATATCCCGCAGTACTGCTACCACGACGGGCTGAGCATCGTGGCGAGTTGCCGGATCTGCCTGGCCGAGGTGCATGCGCCGAACCCGCGGAATGACAACGCGATCGAGCCGATCCCCAAGCTGCTGCCCACGTGCCAGACACCGGCGGGCGACGGGCAACTGGTGTACACGAGCTCACCGAAGGCCATCGCCAACCAGAAGGCGGTGATGGAGTATCTGCTGATCAACCACCCACTGGACTGCCCGGTGTGCGATCAGGCGGGCGAGTGCTTCCTGCAGGACTACTCGTACGAGTATGGGCGGGGTGTGTCGCGGTTCGAGGAGACGAAGGTCAAGCAGCCCAAGAAGGATCTCGGGCCGCACGTGTACCTGTACGCCGACCGGTGCATCATGTGCACGCGGTGCGTGCGGTTTACGCGCGAGGTCACGGGGACCGCGGAGCTGACCGTAGAGGGGCGCGGCAACCAGGAACAGATCGACATCTTCCCCGGCGAGGCGCTCGACAACGAGCTCAGCGCGAATGTGATCGATCTCTGCCCGGTGGGCGCGCTGCTCGACAAGGACTTCCTGTTCACCCAGCGGGTGTGGTTCCTCAAGAGCACGCCGTCGATCGATGGCATCACCGCCGGCGGTGACAACATCGTGATCGAGCACAACGGCGGGGAGATCTACCGTATCAAGCCGCGCACGAACATGGCCGTAAACAAGTGGTGGATCAGCGATGAGATCCGGTACGGCTACAAGTTCGTACACTCCGAGGATCGGCTCACCGAGCCGATGGCCGAACGGTTCGGCAAGCGGGTGCCGGTGGCCTTCGAGCGCGCGTACGAGCAGGCGATCGCGGGGCTGAGCGGGCAGAGCCTGATCGGCATCATCAGCCCGATGCTCCCAAGCGAGGAGGCCTTCGCACTCGCGCAGCTGATCAAGCGGCTCGACGCCAACGCGGCGCTCGCGCTCGGCCCCATCCCACGGCAGGGCGAGGACAAGACCTTCCCCGGTGGGTACACGGTGTACGCCGAGAAGTGCCCGAACGCGCGTGGCGTGCGAGCGGTGCTCGAGGCGGTCACGGAGGAGCACCGTCGCCGCGGGTTCGCGGGCGAGGTGCTGACCTACGAGCAGGCGTTCGGTGAGCTGCCGAGCCGCGGCGGGGCGATCATCACGGGCAACTACCCGAGCAACTGGGTGACCGCGGAGTTCCGCGATGCGCTGACGGGCACGTTCGTGGTGCTGCTCGACACGCTCAAGAACCCGCTCACGGAGGTGGCCGAGGTGGTGCTGCCCGGCGCGACGTGGGCGGAGAAGGCGGGCACGTTCCACAACGCGGCGGATCAGCTGCAGGCCTTCGAGGCCGCGATCCCGGTGACGAAGGGCGCGCGTCCGGAGGGTCAGATCGCGAGTGACCTCGTGGCGATGCTGGATGGTGTGGCCTTCGAGGACCGGGCTGCGACGGCCAGGGCCGAGGTGATCGACGCGATGCCGGGCCAGGTGCCGCGCGGGACGACGGTGCTGGAGGCGCCGGGCGGGCGGGCGTTCAACGCGGCCGCGGTGCGTCGCGAGATGGCCGAGGCGAGCCCCGGGCTGCGTGGGTACGTGGAGTCGGTGGCGATGCCGGCGACGGAGGTGAAGCAGGAGGCGGATATGCAGGTGGTGGAGCTGTGACGAAAGCGGGCGGCGGTGGTTCGAACGTGCGCGCCGGGCTCATGCGCTGGCTTGGCTTCGCCTCGATTAGCTGGGCCAAAAGGATGAGGCCGCCCTCGTCGTTGCTACACAGGTAACACAGCACAACGAAAGCCACCGCGTTACTTGGACACCGCGCCGAAACCGGCCGGGGCGCGTGAACGCCCCGGCGGGGTCTTTGATCCACTTCTCTCTGCGTGGATCACGTAAGGAAGGTTGGGGCGGTGCCTTGGCTCCGCCCTTTTGGGGGCGTGTTGATCATCGGCGCCGGCGTGCCGCGGCGATGCCGGCCACACCGAGCAGGCCCGCTGCACCGGGAGCGGGGACCGCGACGATGTCGATGTCCAGCTCGGAGAGGCGGAGGTTGCGCGAGGTGAAGTTGATGCTCGGGTTGAGCTGGGCGCCGAAGCCGACGTAGTCGAAGCCGGCATCGACGATCGCTTGAACCGCGGCGGTGAGGTCGGTGCCGACGAGGGATTCGACCCAGTTGGCGCTTCCGTCGGGCCGGGTAAGCGTGCCGACGGTGATGGCCTGCACCGCGGGGTTGGTGAAGTTCTCGTAGTCGCTCGAGGTGATCACACCGTCGCCGCCGTAGATGAAGTAGGTGATGTCGGCGGCACCGACGGATGACGGCGCGTTGCCGGGGATCACGCCGTCGTCGTTGAAGCCGAGCTGCTCGAAGAAGCCGGCCGACACGGTCGCGCTCTGGATAACGGGCCCGGCGAGTCCGGTGATATCAAACTCGAAAAAGGCGCGGACGCGTCGATCCGACCTCGAGGTGATGTTCCACAAGGCGGAGTTTCGCCGGTCCGGGCTCGTGGACGATGGGACGATCCCCACCGAGTCAAGGTCGTACACCGACCCGCCGTCGGCCAGCGGGATGGGTGCGGCCTGCACGGACGCCGTCACCCCCATGACCGCGAGTACCGCTGCACTGGTTGCCAGAACTTTGGACATGTTGTCCTCCTCGATAACAAATCAGGCGCCTCGTTCGTCTTCGGCCGGTGCCGCACCATGCGACAAGAACAACGTGCGGCCGAAGAAGAACCAACGCCCCCCAACCAAAGGAACGCGCGGGCGGAACCACTCCGCTCGCACGAATGCTGCACACCAGCGTCTCCGCTAGCCCGCGGCTTTTTTCACCTGCAGGTTCCCGCCTATCACGGCTCCTCTTGTGGTGTCGGCAGCGGGAAGCTGAGGAACGCGCTCGATGCGATCGGTGGGTACCGCATCTCGATCCGAAAGACTGTGAAGTCGTCGGGCGACCAACCGGCGCGCTCGAACGTGCGCACCGTCAGCTCGGCGTACTTCGGGATGGCTTTGCTCGGTCGTGCCCGGTGGGGCGGGCCAAGATCCTCGAGCGGGTCGTACGTCGGGAGCCGGTCGCTCTGCAGCTTCTCGACGAGGGCGACTTCCTCGTAGACATCGCAGACGACATCGAGCATGGGCGTGCGGCCGCCGAGCACATCCTGGTGTGCGATGAGTTCGAAGACAGCGGTCTCGGCCGGTGTCTTCAGGGGCATCCGAAACGAGGAGAGCGAGTCCTCCTCCGAGGCGAAGCGCGGGTACACCGCTCGGAAGATCTCACCGACCAGGCAGGTGATGCCCCCTTGGGCGCCGACCTGCCCCGGGGCGAGCTCGTACCCGATCCGCTCGCTTCGCCCGAGGATGCGGCGGAACTCCGGGAGAGGTGTGCTGCAGTAGTCGACGAGCAGCGGGAGTTCCGGGATCACGCGGGTGTGATCGGTGCTGCTGTCTGTGAACAGTGGTTCTGCGTGCCGGGGCGACTGCGATCTGCCGGAGGACATGAGTGTCGAGCCGCGGGACATCCGCCACGGCACATCGGCCCGCAGGCGTGTGAGGTTGATGAAGCCGTGGGTTCCCACGATGTCGCACCGGGAGGGGTCGTGCGATGACGGGGCGACGATGAAGCGCGTGAACGCGGCATCGCACCGCAGGCCGAAGGTGAACGAGTTGCCGCGGAACGCGGTGCGTCGATGGTTAAGCTCGGCGCGCGAGTCGGCCGACCGGGCGTTCGACGCCAGCATCATGTCGAAGGTGCTTCGGTCGCCGCCGTGCTGTTGCACCGCGTACTCGAAGGACTCTGCGATCTCGTCCAGGTCCGCGACCGTGGTCGGTGTGGCGCCGGCACCGGTGAGTGCCTTGAAGAAGAGCTTGAAGCCGGGCCGCCCCGGCACATGCTGGGCAGCGACAAACGGGTCGTCTTCGGTGAGGACCTGCCAGATCTTCCACCCGAGCCCGAGTTGGAGACCGAGCGACCTGGAGAGCGACGAGGCCGAGTCGGGGCGGAGCGCGATGTCATCGAAGGCGTCGATGCATCCGGACCTGATCTCGGTCACGAGTCGTGGCACCGCGGCCTCGAACGGCTCGTCCGCCTGACGTGGCTCGGACGAGCGTGTGCTGATCTCCAGACTTGTTGCCCCCATCGTCGACGCCCCGAGTCATGCCTTCCCACGCGTGTGCGTGGCCACGATCCCGCTTCCCACAGCGGCGTGGTAATTCTTCATATGATGAATACACCCGTTTCCATCATATGCTACATATTTGTCGCTTTTTCAGGCCTTTATGGCAGAGTCTGGGCCAATAGTCTTATATGAAGCGCGGTGTGCGAAGCGAGGCAACCACCACGAATTCGGACTTCCAAACAAAGAACAGACATCAAGCACACCCGTGCCCAACCGCGTGTCGCTGTTAGTGGCAACTGACTTGTGCGATGACCATCGTCTCGACATCGCTCGCGTTGACCTGGGCATTGCCATCAACATCGCCGCCCCCGGAGGGCATGGCCGCCAAGGTGAGCGCGATGTCGAAGGCGTCAGCGGTGGCGAACGGTGGGGCGATGTCGAACGGGTGGCAGGGCTTGAAACGGTCGCGGGCGTCGGTGCGGGTGATGTAGGCCGCGAGGCAGGCGCGGTCGGCCTCGTCGATGACAGCATCGGCGTCGAGATCGACGGGGTTGGCGTCGAACGCAGCGAGGTCGGCACCGTCGATGGCGCCGCTCGCGTCGAGGTCGAAGGAGGGTGTTGGGTCAGCAAGGGCCGCGATCTCGGCAGGGTCGAGGGCCCGGCGAAAGAGGCGGAGTTCGTCGATGCGGCCATCGAAGGGGCGGTCTCGTTGAGGCTGGTTGCCAACCGCGACGGGCACGTTGGGGTCGGTGGCGATCGCACCGGCTTTGGAGCGGGCGCCGACCTCGGTGCCGTCTTGATAGAGCCGCATCGTCGCGCCGTCGTAGGTGGCCGCGATGTGGACCCATTGCCCAGCGGGGAGTGGCTCGGTGGCGACGAGGGTGTCGGTGCCGCCGATGTCGGTTTTGAGGCGCAGGCGGATCGCGTGCGCGCCGGGGGTGCCGATGGTGCTGAGCATCCAGTAGTGGTCGTTTTCGTTGACACCGGTGGATTTGGAGAGAATGCGGGCGTCGTGCTGACCGAAGTCGTCGGCGTTGACCCAGGCCGCGATGGTGAGCCCTTGAGCGACGATGTCGAGGCTCGGGAGGTCGGCGGCGTCGTCCTGGCCATCGAACTCGAGGGCGAAGCCCGCCGCACCGGAGCGACTCGGCGCCCAAGTGGCCTCGTCGAGGCTCATGTGGAGGAAGCCGGAGGCGGTGTCGTTGGCGATGTCGCCGGCACCCTCGTCGAAGCGCCACTCGCCGAACTGGTCGCTCGGCAGGGCTTGGATGCAGGGGGTGACGAAGACGTCGAGCGTGTCGGTGTCGCGCGAGAGCTCGTCCTCGATGAAGTACTCGAAGCGGTACCACCCGAGTTCGGCTGGGGTGAAGTAGGCCGTCGTTTCGTCGTCGTTGAGCACCTCCACGGGCGGGCCGGAGACCTGTCGCCATCCATCGCTCAGCAGGGCTTCGTCGGTGTCGGGGTCGGACGAGGCGGAGCCGCTCAGGACCACTTGTTGGCCGATCTCGGCGGTGATATCGGTGCCCGCGACAGCGGTCGGCGGTGCGTTGCAACTGGGGTCGGCACAGATGTTGAAGAACGACTCGGCGGTGCCGCTCGGGGCGAGATCGGTCGCGAAAGTGCGCGCGCGGAGCGTGATCGGCGCGTCGATGAAGAGCGGGGCGGTGTACAGCGCGGACGAGGCGGTGGGCCCGGTGCTGTCGAGCGTGTACCGGATCTCGGCGTTCGGCGTGGTCGTGGTGATGGTGACGGTGATGCCTCCGACATACTGGCCAGCGAACGGCTCGATCCGTGGCGTGGCTGCCGAGAGCTGACCGGTGTACCGGATGCGATGGATGCGGGCATTGAACGTCTGGTACGTGGTGTACATGTAGTACAGGTGACCATCGGGGCCGACGCGGACCATGACGGGTTTGGCGACATCGCTCGCGAAGCGTTCGCCGCCGTCGGATGGTTCTGGCCCGAGGATGTTGATGATGCCGGTGGAGGAGCTGTTGCTGCCCCAGTTGCACACGAATAGTCGGCCGTGGTAGTCAAGCGGGAAGGGGCCGTCATCGGTGGGGTACCAAGCACCGCCGGTGATGAGCTTGTCGGCGGCGCTGCTCGATTCGATGGTGGAGTGCATCCAGACACCGCGGTCGGTGCCGATGCCGGAGTCGCCCTGGTGCCCCCAGTTGGCGCCGGGCTCCACGAGGAGGAGTTCGTCCTTCCGGCTTCCGATCGCGTCGTTCACGAAGAGCCGGGCGCCCTCGGTGTCGTTGGTCATGGTGTAGGGGTTGCGGAGGCCGAGGGCGTAGGTGGCGCGGAGTGGGCCGGCGGCCTCGTCGGCGAACGGGTTGTCGGATGGGATCGAGCCGTCGAGGTTGATCCGGAAGAGCTTGCCGGTGTAGGTCGTGAGCGATTGCACACCGTCGCCGCCGTTCCAGCCGTCGCCGGTGGTGATGTAGAGCCTGTTGTCCGGCCCGATCTCGATGGCCGCGCCGTTGTGGCTCCCGCTCGAGCCGGTGGCGTTGAATGGCATGTCGAGGAGCAGTGTCTCGCTCGCCGAGAGCGCACGCGTCGGATCGGCGGGGTCTTGCGTGATGCGTACGACGCGGTTGTGCCGCGGGTCGTGCTTCATGTAGACCGCGTAGATGTAGCCGTTAACCGCGAAGTCTGGGTCGAAGGCGAAGTCGCGGAGGCCGGACGAACGATGGCGCTCGGGGGTGCCGTTGGTGTCGACCGGTGTGTCGAAGTCGTAGTAGATGGTGGGCTCGACCATCCACGTGTCGGTGGGTGTGTCGTAGGTGGCGGTGCGGAGTCGGCCATTGATGCGCTCGGCCCAGAAGAGACGACCGTCGGGCGCGAAGCGGAAGCCGTTGGGCGAATCAAGATCGGTGAGGACCTGCTCGTCGACGAAGCCATCGGGGAGCGTGATGGCCGCGGCTGGCGTGATGAGGATCGCACCGAGGGTGATGGTCGGGACGACCCAGCGCACAAAGACAATTGCAGAAGTCCGGAGGACTTCAGTGGCGGCTCGGAGCATTGAGGCACTCCAGCGGGGATGTTGCTGAGTGCATCGTGAGGCGGGAACGGTGCGACGCACGGCCTTTGCGGGATTTCAACTATTTTTGAGTGGGTTGTTGGTAGTGGTGCGATGTGCGGTTGATTCTTCCGCTCTTCTGATCGTTTTGTGGACTCATCCTTCGATCGTTCGGCACGTGCCCGGTGGCTCGATCGAGCGGTCGTGTGATCGCGGAACAATCGTTCGGGGGTCTACGCTTCGTTCTATATGACTTCGACCAACGCACCGACGCAGAACCCCGCCAATCTCCTGGGCCTCGACTACCGCGCGGAGGTCGTGCCGGGCGGGCCCGTCGGCACGCCGCCGGTGCCGATCATCGATGCGCACTGCCACATCAACGGCGGGCGGGCCGCGAGAATCTTCGGGCAGGTGATGACCGCCTACGGGATCGAGCGGGTCTACTCGATGACGGTGCTGGATGTCGCTGCCGATGTGCGCGAGGCGCTGGGTGACCGGATCCGGTTCATGGCTGTGCCGCGGTTCACCGCGAAGGACAAGCTGACGGCGTTCACCACCGGCTATGTGGACGATCTCGACATCTGGCACACCGAGTTCGGCGCCCGGATCATGAAGATCTGGAACGCGCCGCGGTGGCGGATGTTCGCCAAGCAGATCGCCGGCGGTGCGGGCCACGACCCGAAGGACTTCGTCGGGCTCGACTCGTACTGGCGCCGCAAGCACATCGACAAGGCCGTCGACCTCGGCATGGCGATCATGGTGCACACCGCGGACCCGGACACGTGGTACGCGACCAAGTACGCGGACACGGAGTTCTACGGCACGAAGGCCGAGCACACCGACGAGTTCGAGGCGTTCGTCGAGCGGATGGCACCGCGGCCGATCATCGGGGCGCACCTGTGCGGGCTGAGCGAGGATCTGGATCGGCTCGATCAGTTGCTCACGCGGCACGACAACCTGTACACGGATGCGAGCGCGACGAAGTGGATCGTGCGGGAGATCTCCAAGCACGAGGCGGAGCGGGTCCGGGCCTTCATGACCAAGTGGAAAGGGCGTGTGCTCTTCGGCTCGGACATCGTGACACACGACGAGCACCTGGAGAGTTCGGATCCCGACGACACGAAGTTCGCGGTGCAGCTGGCGAACACCGAGGGCGAGGCCTTCGACCTGTACGCGAGCCGGTACTGGGCCCTGCGCACGCTGTGGGAGCGGGACTGGGAGGGCCGGAGCCCGATCGCGGACCCGGACCTGGCGATGGTCGATCCCGAGCGGTTCGACGAGCTGAGCAGCCCGCGGCTCGCCGGCAAAGCACTCGGACGCGAGCTCCTCGAGACGTTCTACCGCGGCGGGGCGGCGGAGACATTCGAGCGCTGGTACGACGGCGAGCCGGTGATGCCGGGCGGGTGACCGGCAACGCGGATGTGAAGGCCAGGTCCGAGCCGCGCGCGTGAGCACGCGCGATCGATGTCATCGCGCCGGTTCGTTTTATTGCGGACGGCGCATTGATATGCCGGTCGAGCGGCGTACTCGGTCCTGATGTTCATGGTGCTTTTGACACTGGCGCGCGTACTCACGCACGCGGCTCGGTGTTGGTGCGCCGAAGGAGTGGGCGCGCGCCGGCGAGAAAAGGGGCAGCGATCGGGATGACGACGCCGAAGGGAAGCAGGGCGTACACATCACCGAAGTAGCCGATGGCAAGAAAGGGCGAGGCGACGAGCGTGGCGCCGGCGCACACGACCAAGCGGCGACGGGGTGAGGCGTTCCAACGCCAGGGGATCATGCAGATGAAGACGTATGCGGGGAATGGGAGCGCGTAGGCGGAGAGGAAGAGGCGGTAGGCGAGCCAGAACACATCGATATCACCGCTCTCAACGGCAAAGTGAATCAGTCGAATCACACCCCACGCGAGAAAACCGCCGGCGACCATCAACAGAAGCAGGCCGCTCGGCAGCGGGCGTTGAGGGTCACGACCCTGGAGGACATGGGCACCGATCGTGAACACGCCCTGCGCGAACAGGAAGTGTGTAAGGAGGTACCCCTCGGCATCCCACCCAGGTCGATCTCCGGTGTTGCCAAGCAGGAGCATGTCTTCGCGGGCGAACCACATGCTGTAGAGACCACTCATGGTGATCAGCGCGAGGAAGAACACACCGAATCCAATGCCGAACGACCATCGGCTGACACGAGCATGACGCGTTGCGGTTCGCAGGAAGGTCACATCGAGCGCCGGGCACAGCAGAAAGCCAAACGCGAGCGGCGCCGCGGCGAAAACAACGTCGCTCGTCGGGCGAGCGCCCGACAAGGCGGGCATGGCCCAGCATTCTTGTCGGCTCATTCCATATGCCGCGATCATCGAGAACACGGCGACCATGCCCGAAAGAAGGAAGACATGCCGGCGCAGTGCGGCCCATCCGGCGAGCACGAGGAAGCCAGCGATCCATCCCGGCATACCAATGGCACCCAGGACGAACACGTGAAAGGCCACCGTCCACCATGTGAACCAGCGAACAGCGTGTTCGTGACGCTCGAGTATCTTTCGTCCGGTGCGTCCGCGTGCGTACCAGCCCACCGCCGCGGCCCCGATGACATTCGGCACCGCGAACGCCACCCACCCCCAGACTCCGAAGTCTCGGACCAGCATCACCGGCAGCAGCATGCCGATGACCCAGCACCACGAGCACGCGAGGTAGATCGCAGGCGGGATGGCATGCACGAGCGTTCGCATCGTCCTAGTCTCGCAGATCCGGGCGATGGTGGCGGGAGCGTCTCACTCCCACGGCCGTGCGTTTCCAACCGTTCGACCAGCGTTCGTGGGAGCGAGGCGCTCCCACCATCAACCGTCACACTCGCCCATGCGCGATGCTGTACGCTCTTCGAAGCACCGTTGTGCGAAGGAACCCACCGATGAGTGACGAGTACCGTTCCCTTGGGCGCACGGGCGTCCGTGTGAGCCCGCTGTGCCTGGGCGCGATGATGTTCGGGGGCAAGACCGAGCCCTTCGAGTCGTACGCGATGATCGACCGCGCCATCGAGGGTGGCATCAACTTCATCGATACCGCGAACGTGTACACCACCGGGCGGAGCGAGGAGGTGGTCGGCGAGGCCCTCCAACGGAACGGGCACCGCGACTTCATCGTGCTCGCGACCAAGTGTCACGGCAACATGCACAAGGAGGGGGTCAACGGCACCTCGGCGCTGCACGCCAAGCTCAATCCGAACCGGTGGGGCAACAGCCGGCGGCAGATCGTCGAGCAGTGCGAGGCGTCGCTCAAGCGTCTCAAGACCGATCGGATCGATCTGTATCAGATCCACCGGCCGCACCCGGACTGCGCGATCGACGAGACACTCCGCGCACTGGACGATCTGGTCCGCGCGGGGAAGGTGCTCTCCCTCGGGTGCAGCACGTACGCCGCGTGGCAGGTGGTCGAGTCGTTCTGGGTCGCGAAGGAACTCGGGTTGAACCGGTTCGTGTGCGAGCAGCCGCCGTACCATCTGCTCGATCGGCGGATCGAGCGAGAGCTGCTCCCCATGGCGCGGTCCTACGGGATGGCGATCATCCCGTGGTCGCCGCTCGCGAGCGGGTTTTTGACGGGCCAATACCGGCGCGGAGAGGCGGCGCCGGCGCAGGCTCGGATTCAGGCCGATGCGGGTCGTGGTGGGGCACTGCTGAGCGAGGCGTCGTTCGATGTGCTCGATCGGGTCGAGGCAATCGCAGCCGAGCGTGAGTGCACCGCCTCTCAGGTGGCCCTAGCGTGGAACATGGCCCAGCCCGGCGTCACCTCACCCATCATCGGTCCGCGGACGATGGAGCAGCTCGAGGACAATCTCGGCGCGATGCAGGTGGAGCTGACCGAGGGCGACTTCGCCTCACTCGACGAGGTGGCGCCGCCCGGGCGAGCCACGGTCGAGTACTACAGCGCGATGTTCGGGCCGCACCCGCACCGGGCGGTGACCTGAGCGCCGGTGTGCGCGGCGGCCGTCTGACCTACACGACTTCGAGCTCCCCGACGCGGCAGGCGACCTTGCCCGTCTCGGTTTCGAGAACCAAGGCGGCGCGGTGGTCGACGCCGATCAACGTGCCCTCGATCGGCGCCGCCCCTTCTTTGGTCGGCGTGAAGCGGACGGGATTCGACACGCCCACCAGCCGGTGATCGATCAGCCGGCGGAGTTTGGGGTTGAGGCCATCGGTTTCAAGCGCACCGAGCGCCTCGGCCATGTCGTCACGGAAGCGCTCGGCGAGCGGCGGCACGTCGATGCCGCTCCACCCGAGAGTGCGGAGGCTGGTGCTGCGGCCCTGGAACGCACCGACACCGTCGTTGTCGAGGCCGATGAGGGCGTCGATGGTGAGGAGGAGGAGGTTCTGCTCTCCCTTCGGACGATCGGGGAGGACGAGACGCCTCGACTTGACGCGAGCGACGCACCGGCCCTCGCCAGTGACGCGACCGGGCCACTCGAGGGCGAGCATGGTCGACGGGCCATCGCCGGGGAGCATGGCCTCGGCAACCGCGATAAGGACCGCGGATGCCAGCAGCGGGGCACCGGCGTAATGCCTTCCTTCGGCCTGGGTCGGCCAGACGACGGTACACCAGAGCCCGCCCTCGGGTGCGGTTCGCCCCTTGCCACCGGGCAGCGAGGTGGTGTCCTGCTGGTCCGCGCGGACGCAGAATGGGACGGGGGCGCCGGCCCGCGAGAGCGTTGCCGCCTGGTGCTCGGTGCTCGGCGTGTGATCTAGTTCGATCGCGCGCATTCGGCCTCCATAGTCCGTTCGTGTGGAATATGGTTGACCGGCCGCACGGGTGCAAACCGTGCGGATTTGTGCCCCGGTAGCTCAGCTGGATAGAGCAGCGGACTTCTAATCCGCAGGTCGGTGGTTCGAATCCACCCCGGGGTGTTGGGACGCAGGTCGTCAATCCCGCTGTCCGGGGGTATTGCGCCAGTGCTATGACGTGTGCCGCTGCTTATCGGAAGATATCACGGCCACGTACACCGTCTCTGGTGCTCCAGAACCACGCGGCGTAGATACCCGCGGTACCGGCTTCGGCAGATCCGTTCTCCATGTCGGCGAGGCCGGTGCCGAGATCGGCATCGCCCGGCTGCCAGAGATCGCGGTCCATGGGGCCGAAGGCTTCGGTGGTGTCGCTCTCGAGGGCGAACCATCGGTCGTAGAGTTCTCGCATGATGACGGTGGTGACGCTGCCGTCCGAGGTGGCCACACCAACCTGCGCACTCGGGTTGTGCCAGCTCGCGCGGCCGGTGGCCCGGGTGCGATCGGCGCGCAGGCCGTTTCGTCGGTTGATCAATTGGGACTCTTCGCGCACGAGTGAGCGGTAGTCCTGCCGCTCCCAGAGCATGACCTTGTTGGAAGGCGTGGCGATGTCGGCGAGCCGCATGCGGCGAGCGTTCGCGGTGATCGGGTTGTTGTTCGAGGTTTCCGCAGTAGCCCGACGGCCACCCCACGCGGTGCTGCCCGAGCCGCGCGCGTATCGCTCCGGATCGAAGAAGGCGGTCGGTGAATAGAAGTAGGAGGTGGGCACCAGGGTGTTCTTGAGACCTTGATCGTCGGCATCATTCTGCGCAATCTCATCGTTGATCACCGCATCGCGGATTTCGAGCAGGTTGAGGTCCGCGGGGTGCCACTGGTTCTCCAGAACCCGGTTGTTCGCTTTGCCCGAGAGATAGCCCGAGAGCAGCGATGCCCAGACCGTGCCGAAGAACTCGCCTCGGTACTCGCCCGGCTCATCGAAGGCGAAACGCCTCGTGCTCGCAAGCTGAAGCGTGTTGACCACGTCGAACCATCGGAGGCCCGAGAGATTGATCACACTCGGATTGAAATCGATCTCTGGGTGGAGGGCGTTGATCAGCGAGTCGTCGAAGTCGAGGGCGTAGACCGACTGCGTCTGCGCGTGCCCGCGCAGATTGGAGAGGCTTTGCACCGACTGCGCCGCCACGCGAGCGCGAGAGATTGTCGGCAGCAGCAGCCCGATCAGCAGCGCGATGATCGCGACGACCACGAGCAGTTCGATGAGTGTGAAACCCCGTCGGGTCGTGGTGGATGTGGTGTTCACGATTCGGTGGCTCCGCGTTGGGTTCTTCATGAGGTGCCCGCGTGTGGCTGGGGTGTGTGTGGCAGGTGGTCGGTGTGATCCGGGAGGCCCCGGGCGGCCGCCTCCGCGCGGCCGCCCGATCGGGCGCTCACCGGTCGGGGTGTTGGTTCGAGACGCGAGACGGCGTAGGTACGTTCCTGAGGTCCGCGTGCGCTGCATCGGCGGTGCCGGGTTGGGCACACGACTCCGTGAACGAGGATGCAGCACTGATGGCTCGGTCTGCCAGCATGTTGAATGCCCCTTGGCCGGTGTCGTGCCGGCATGAACCCCAAACGCAAATGCCGCATGTGAACGCAGCATTCATCATATGATTTTATGCTGAAATCATATGTGAGCAAGCCGTTTGCACTGTTTCAGTTCGTTCCGCCCGAGAATATCCCTCGTCGCTGCAAAGCACGTCCGAGCAGCGACTTGACTCCGGACTGAACTCGCGGCACAGCTGGCAAATTCGCCCGTTCTGCTCCGCATTACATGATTTCGATATGTACTCGTTTCGACTGATAGACCGCATGTGATGCGCCGGCACCACGAAACATATGACGGCGAAAGCGAGTGGAGACGTTGCAACGAGGCGAGCGATGCGTATGCCGGGGTCAGGTGCCGAACTGTTCGCCGAGTTCGTCGTTTAAGAGAAAGAACATGGCCGCGGGGACCGGCGGGTAGCTCATCTCCATGCGGCACAGGCCGAAGTCGTCCGGATCCCAGTCCAGCCGGTCGAAGGTGCGCTCGGTCAAATCGTTGTACCGGGGCACGCTGCGGCATTCGCCTGCCGAACTCACGGTGTCGTACGCGACCGGACGCTCGTGGGTAAAGAGTCGATCGCTCGCCAGCTTCGAGGCGATCGGTCCTCCGTCGAAGAGGTCGCTGAAGACCTCGAGCGAAGGCTTGTGCGGGCCGTCGAGCATGCTGCGGTGGACGAGCAACTCGAACACCGCGAGTTCAGCGGGGGTTCTTAGCGGCATGCGGAACGATGGCTCGGCGGGCTCGCCGCTTTGGGTGAACCGCTCGTACCCACCTCGGAATACCTCGCCCAAGACACAGGTCAGCGTGCCGGGGACGCCGGCCGGCCCGGATGCGGTGAACTGGTAGCCGCTCAGCTCGGTCCGGCCCGGGATCCGCTCGATGTCGGGCAGCGGCCTGGAGCAGAAGTCCACCATGAGCGGCAGGTCGGCGAATCGCCGTGAGTCGATCTCGCTCGGGATCGGGAACAGTGGTTCTCGGTTCCGCACAGCATGCACATCGCCCTTTTGGCCGAGACGGCTGCCCCGTGAGACGCGCCAGGGCACGGACGGCCGCAGGCGCTTGAGGTCGATGAAGCCCATGTTCCCGACGACATCGAGGCGCGCGGGGTCGGACTCGGTCGGCGCGAGGATGTACCGGCAGAAGATCGCGGCGCAGTGAACGCCGAGGATGTAGCCGTTGGCCCTGAAGGCCTGGCGGCGGTGCTCGAGCTCGGCTCGCGGGTCGTTGGTTTGCGAGTGCGTCGCGAGCATGATGTCGAATGTGTTGCGGTCGCCGGCCTGTTGCTGAACCACATCAAGAAACGCCTCGGAGGCGATCTGGGCCTCTTCGATTAGATCGGGCGGCACCTGCTGGGCTCGAGCCGCGTCGAAGAAGAGCTTGAAGCCTGGCTTCCCTGGCACGTGGCGACCGCCGACGAAGACATCCTCGTCGTCCAGGAACCGCCAGACTTTGCGGGCGAGGCCGAACTGCAGGTTCATGGCATCGGCGAGTGTCGTCGCACCGTGCGGCGGCTGACCGGGCAGGGCCTGAACAACACGAGCCACCGCGGACCGCAGCCGCAGCAGAACGGCCTCGGCGGCGTGGGGGAAGGGTGTTACCTCTCGAAGCTCGGCCTGCGATGTCACAGCCGATAGGCTACCAGCCGCGCGGGGGCCCCCCGCGCCGCGCCGCTGGCCTCGGGACGGAGAGGGCTCGACAAGAGCACCCGGTCGTTTTGCTAACAACACGGGATCTCTGTCGATTGCAGCCTGGAGAACCTGCGCACCGCGTGACTTAGCCATCTTCTCCCGTCCCGTTCACGAGGTCGTGGATGAGCCACCATGAATTGGTGATCTCACGAGTGTAGTGCTGTTGCTTGTTGCCGGGCAGGATCTCGAGGCTGTTTTGGGCTCCGCCATTCAGGATCAGATCGTCGATCTCGTTTCGGAGCCCGGGGTTGCGTTTGGATGAGGCGCTCCCGTCAGCGAACGCCAGGTTCCAGAGCTGCCCGTCGTAGTGGGAGCGACTCTGAACACCCTCGTTGGACCGATTGAAGAAAAGCTGATCGGTGAACATGGGACGATCGGCCGGGAATCGGTCGAGCCTGCGATACGCCCTCATCCCCCACCGGGGGTCGTCCGGATCGATGCCCGGCGCGCCGCTCCGAGGGAAGAACCGATCGCGGAGATCACGATCCCATTCTCCTCGAGTTGGGTCGGCCAGATCGCCGAACCCGTTGTAGGGCGCATAGTTGTAGGAGCTGCGGACAAGATCGATATCCGAGAGTTCTTCCCCTTCGACGTTGCCGAAGGCGGTCTGGGGAGCCCGGAGCCAGGGGAAGGGGTACTCGTCGCGCGTGAAGAGCTGGGCCTGTTCAGCTGGGCAGAAGAAAAGCTGATCGTCTTCGACGTTGTACGAGGCGACGAGCAGCCCGTGGTTGCGGAGTTCGTACTCGACCTCGAACTGGTACGCATCGGGTCCTTGCCCGCTCTCTGCCCGTGCCGAGAGGAACGCGTTGCCCGCGTACGCCACCATGTAGCTCTCGGGCACGCGATTACCGATACCCCAGTAGAGGAACTCTCGGAGCCAGGGCTCGCTCTCGAAGTCGCTCTCGGAGACCAGTTCTTCTTCGCGCTCGATGTTGCTCACTGTGGGCATGAGCGTGCCGTCGTAGTCGGTGGAGTACGCGGTGGACGCCTGCACGAGGCCACGCTGCGAGTTGAGGCATTGGATCACGAGCGCGCTCTGCCTTGCCCTTCCGATCGTGGGCACAAGGAGACCGATGAGCAGCGCGATGATCGCAACGACTACGAGCAACTCGATGAGCGTGAAGGCCTGCGGCGCCGTGTGTCTATTCATCTGAGTTGGGTGGACACTCACGGGAACTCCGTTCGTTGGAAGCATGTTCTCGCTGCGGCATCAACATGCGCCGAGCACGTCGGGCACTCACGCGGGGCCACAGACTGGCCTCGTCTTCGTGCTCAGATACGTCCTCCCGTGTCGTTCACGAGGTCGTGGATCTGCCACCAGACGTTGGCGGGGTTGCGTGTGTAGTTCTGCTGGTCGTTGCCGGGCAGGATCTCGGTGACGATGTAGCTCCCACCCTGTTGGTCGCTCAGGATCAGCTCGTCGAGCTCCCGCCGGAGCATGGGGTTGCGTTTGTTGACGGCGCTGCCGTCGACGAAGACAAGGTTCCATGCCTGCCCGCCGTAGTGAGACCGCGACTGGGTAAGCCGACTGCTCGTCCCCGTGTAGATCTGGTCGATGAACACCGGGCGGTCGGCCGGGAAGTCATCGATGGTTCGGTAGGCTCGCATGCCCCATCGGACATCGTTCTGGGCGATACCCCCCCCGTAGACGCGATCGCGGACCTCTCGGCTCCACTCGTTGCGTGTGGGGTCTGCGATGGACGCGGGGCCGTTGTAGGGCGCGTAGTTGTATCCGCTCCGGACGAAGTTACTCGTGCCGTTGCCCGCGGTGCCGGTGGCGGCGTTGTGCGTCGTCTGCGGGCTGCGCAGCCAGGGGAAGGGGTACTCATCACGGGTAAAGAGCTGTGCCTGCTGCGCAGGGCAGTAGTAGAGTTCATCGTTCTCGACGTTGTACGACGCGACGAGCAGGCCGTGATTGGTGAGCTCGTAGTCAATATCGATGCGGAACGATCGCTCGGCGAATCCGGTGATGATCTGGCCGTTGTAGTTCGGTGTGACATCGGTCGAGGTGCTCATCGTGCCGCTGATCGCGACGGTGTAGGTGTGGGGCACGTTGTCGCCGATCGCCCAGTAGAGGACCTCGGGCGGTGTATCCGGGGCGAGCTCCTCGCGTTCGATGTTGCTCGATGTCGGCATGACCATGCCGGCGTAGTCGGTGGAGTATGCGGTGGTCGCCTGCATCAACCCGCGTTGGGTGTTGAGGCAAACGATGACGAGCGTTGTTTCCCTCGCGCGGAAGAGGGCGGGTACCGCGAGCCCCACGAGCAGCGCGATGATGGCCACGACAACGAGCAACTCGATGAGTGTGAAACCGGGCCGTACTGAAAAGCGATAAGGACCCGTGCGCCGCGGGCTCACAGGCACTGCTCCAGCGCCTCGTTGAACGCGGCGACGTCAAAGCTGTCGAGGATGCCCGAGGTATCGAAGTCGCCGGTCTGGAGATCGCCGGTCGTGATCGCGTTGAGCAGCAGCAGGATGTCGTTGACGTCGGGGCCGCCGTCGCCCGAGAGATCGGCGATGCACGCGGCGAGCACATCGAGGCAGGTGGAATTGATGTTCGCTTGGATGAAGCTGCTCATAATCGGGACCGAGCCCTGGCCGAAGTTCGGCTGGCCTGGTCCGTCGCACGACCCGATCGACGTACACATGATGTGGCAGTCACCGGGGAAGTAGTTGTTGTCGGCGGGCACGTTGCAGTGGAGGACACTCAAGCCATGGCCCATCTCGTGAGCCAGAAGCTGAATGCGACGGGTGAGCGTGTCCTGCGAGAGGATCTTGTTCACGCCGTAGCGCTCATCGGTGCACAGGCCGGAGAGGAAGGCCTGGCCGACCGGCGTGCCGTTTGGGTTAGTGAAGCTGATGTCGCTGAAGGCATGAACGAGGTCGCCCCGTTCGTCGACAAGGTTGGTCTCCCATTCGTTCTTGAGCGCGTTCAGGAGATTAAACGACCCTGTGATCTGGGTATACGGATCGTCGTTCCTCGACGTCCGCAGCATCAGCGTCTTGATCTCGACGGTCGTGTTGAAGTCATTCATGAAGACCTGATCAACGCCCGTGACGATCGTCTCCACGAACGCGGTGACATCTTCGACATTGTTCCCGAGCTGCCGGTACACCCGGTTGTCGACATCGAGCGACAGCTCGATGCGAACCATCGAGCCCGAATCCGCCTGGGGAGCGCCGTCCGTCGAGAGTTCCGGTGTCGGCGCCGTCGGGAGCGATACCTGCGGGTTGGCAGCCATGGCCGAACCCTCGGCGCCGCAGGCACATGTCGCTTCCTCGCCGATCTGATCGGGGTCGGGAATCGACGCATGCGAGATTGCCCCGAGCGGGCTGAGAACCGGCGTGATCTCATGAACGGAACCATCGCCCAGCGTGACCATCAGTTCGGCACGCCCGTCTCGGACCGCGCCCGCGACACTGGAGCCGGGATCACCAAGAACCTCGCCGCGAACAGCAACAGATGGTGGTGGTTCGACGGCGTTGTATCCATCTTCGGCGCTGGTCAGCACGCGGAAGCCGCGCGATCTGACGCTGACCGGTTCGAGCCGAACGGTGTGCATGACGCCGCCGATCATGAACTCAGCCGTCCCCGACTCGCTGATCTCACCGGGCGTGACATCGATCTCGACCCCGGAGAGCGCGCTCGTCAACGCTGGAGACGTGATCTGCCCGTGAGATGGGATGGTGAGGGCGCACACCATCAGGATCCCCGCCCCAGCCCGAATGTTTCGGAACCCGATCAGCATGTGACTATGACCCCAAAGCTGTGCCCCACGATCCCTGCCCCGCGGTCGGGTGGACGGCCCTCGCGCGAGAACATCGCTCGATACATTATATGATAACATGGGAAATGTTGGAGGGAAGTGGTCGTTTCGAGGACTTTTGAGTCTGCCTGTCCTCGACCGAGAATCAGCGGTTCGAGCGGCACAGCACGCGGTGTAATCGTCTGTTTGTGATGCCTAGAACAAGCTTTTTCAAGTTGCTGACGCGGTCGCGCGAGACGATGTTCGGTTTGGTGCGGCGAGCGCGAAATCACACAGACTTGATTGGTTCCCACATATCATGCTTGCCCCCGGCGGAATCGATGTATTATGTGATATGAAGCCGCATCGCGTGGTGCGTTGTTGGCCTGTTCGAGGGTTTGGGGATTGACCGGGTCGGGTCGGCCGGGTTTCATCCCGCGCTGGTGTGATTTCTTTGAGGAGAACTCATCGATGAGTCGTATGTCGAACACCGTTCGCGTGCTGTCCGCGTGTGGTCTTGCCGCCGCGTTCTGCGCGCCCGCTGCGTTTGCGCAGCTTCCGTCGCCCACCATTATCGCCGCGGAGTCCACCTCCAACATGGACTTCGCGTGGGACCTGCAGTACGCCGCCGATGGCAACTCGTTCTTCGTGACCGGTTACGAGAGCCAGAACCTGCAGCAGTACGACGCGACAACCGGTGCGCTGCTCAAGAGCATCAGCGTGCCGGGCAACGCTGCCGGCCTCGCGCTCACAGCCGATGGCTCGACCGCGTACGTGGGTCTCTACGGTGACACGACGGTGGTCGAGATCGACCTGACCACCGACACCATCACCGACACGATCGATCTGACTGTCGTGAGCGACTCGGTCGGTTTCCCGTCGCAGCTCGTGCTCATGCCCAACGAGGATTTCCTCGTGGCCAACAACGGGCAGACCGGCAACACGGTTGTCGTCGATCTGACGACCAACACGGCGGTGCGCTTCGCCGAGTTCTTCAACTCCTACGCCACGCTCACCACCTCGTTCGGCATCGCGACCCGCGGCTTCCGCTTCAGCCCGATCGCGGTGGTCGATAACGACACCATCGTGACCGGTGCGCGAGCGCTCCGCCCCGGTCCGAGCATGTTCAACCCAAGCACTTTCAACGTCTCCTTCAACGAGATCCAGTATCTCAACGTGGCGACCGGCGTTGTGAACCGCATCGAGGTGAACCCCTTCGACAGCCTGTCTCTCGCTCCCGGCAACTCCAACCTCCAGGACTTCACGGTCTCGGCTGACGGCTCCACTCTCTTCGTGAGCAACACCGGCGGCAGCACCGGCAGCGGCGCCTTCGGCCGTGTCATCGTCTCCGACACCGCGACCGAGACCGTCACCGGTGTCTTCGATGATCCCGGCAACACGTTCTCAGGCTCCCACATCGTGTCGAACAACGACGGCACGCGGTTCCTCGTGATCGATAGCAGCACCGCCATCATCGTCGACGTCAACAAGTCGGTTGTTCCTAACACCTTCACCGAGGTCGCTCGCGTGAACCTGGGCACCAGCCCCGGCGATGTCGTGGTCGGCCCGGGCGGCGACTTCGCCTTCACCAACAGCAACCCCGGCGCCATTATCTCGTTCGGTGGCACGCCATCGTTCTCCAACAACTCGTTCAACTTCCTCTTTGGCAACGGTGGTCAGATCGCGGCCTCGCCGACCGCCGAGGAGGCGGTCTCCTACGTGTCCACCCAGGAGCGATTTGTCATTCTCGAACAAGGCGTGACCAAGAACAGCAGCGCCATCACGTTGTTCGGTGATACGCCCGAGAGCGATGCGCTCCGCTCGGTGGCGATCTCCGCCGACGGCGACACCGCTGTTGGTGCCTTCTGGGGCACCGACAACGCGGGTGTGTTCGATCTGACAACAGGCACCCTCGTCGAGACGGTGGCGGTCGGTGATTTCCCCCAGGAACTCGCGATCTCGCCGGACGGCACCACGGCCATCGTGCCGAACGACGACTCGACCTTCGCGTCGCTGTTGGACCTCACGACGGTGCCCGTCGGCGTGACCAATGTCAACCTCGGCACCTTCGCGGCCCGTGTGTCGGCCTTCTCGCCCGACGGTAGCACGGCCTACGTGCTGAACTTCTCGGGCACCGAGCTGCTCCGCGAGATCGACGTGGCGACCGCCACCGTCACCCGCACGGTCAATGTGGGCGATGTGTTCTTCAGCCAGAACTCCGCGGAGGACGTGAACAACATCGCGGTCTCGCCGGACGGCACGATGCTCGCTGTCGCCAGCGCGGGTTCCACGGATGAGATCCGGATCGTCGACACCACGACCTTCACCGTGGTCGACACGATCGCGGACGGCTTCAACCCCCGCGAGGCGGCGTTCAGCCCCGACAGCACGAAGCTCGCGGTGGCCAACGAGACCGACAACACGGTGACCATCCTCGACGTGTCGGCGGTGCCCGGTGGCGGGACAGCGGCGTTCTTCGACTTCACCCCGGTCGGCGGCGCCAACATCATCAGCGATACAGCGGTGACCGACGATCCCACGCAGGTCGAGTGGCTCGATAACGACACGCTGTTCGTCTATAACTCGGGCTCCGAGTTCGACGGGTCGACGAGCGACGGCACCCCCCGCGGTCGCGCGTACTCGGTGACGGTGGTGGAGGTCGGGCCGTTCCCGTCCACATCGACCAGCGAGGTGGCCTTCCGTCTCGACGATGTCGGTGGGCAGCCCATCCCGAACGAGCTCATCGCCGACACCGTGAACGGCAACATCGTCATCACCGGTGGCATCCGCAGCGCCTCGAGCGGTAGCACCAACCCGATCCAGTACGGCGACGGCGGCTTCCTGAACACCTACGACCCGGCCACCGGCAACCTGATTCAATCGTTCTCGTTCGACAGCCATCTGACCCTTGGCGCCGCCAGTGCCGATGGGTCGCGCATCGCGGTTGCCGAGCAGAACGGTGAGTCGCTCGTGGTCTTCGATGTTGTTCCCGACGTGACGGGCCCGAACAACTGCCCGGGTGATTCCGACAACGACGGCGATGCGGATGCCGACGACTTCATCAACGTGCTCGTGGGCTTCGGCACCACGTCCGGCGCGACCAGGGAAGACGGCGACTTCGACGGCGATGGCGACGTCGACGCCGATGACTTCATCGAGATGCTGGTCGCCTTCGGCTCGGTCTACGACGGCACGCCCGCCTGCAACTCCATCTGATTTCTGTGTGCATCGATCTCGGCGCGCCCGGGAACGATGACCATTATGGAATGAGCGAACAGCCCGCCGGTGTGATGCCGGCGGGTTTTTTCGTGCGCATCACCCCGGGGCCGAAACCGGGCCCGCCCGAAGGCCAATGATCGACCGACCCCGAATCCCTATTCGAGTGCAACATGCCCCTCAGACCGCTGGCCTCGATCGTCCTGCTCAGTGCAGTCGTGGTATCCCTTACACCTGCTGAATCGAGTATGGAGTGTGCGCTCGCCCGTGTTCACGAGGTGACCGATCGTGCTGCGTCTGCGGTCACCGGAGTTGTGGTCGATGCGGGCGAAGCCCTCTGCCAGACATCACACGTGGTACGGGGTGCGGTTGTGCATCGAATCGACCGCGCACTCGACGGGGCACGCAGCAAGCAAGCCGAGCGTCTTGGTCTGCAGCGGTGGGGCGGTCAGGGCTGGGTGCCGCTCCCGCTCGATCAGGAAACGGCGGCACGCGGTGTTGTGCTGGTTCACGGGCTCGATGAGCCCGGCGTGATTTGGGCGGAGCTTGCGCCTGAACTGGCAGCGCTCGGCCACACCGTGTACCGCTTTGGGTATCCGAACGATCAACACCCGTCGCGCAGCGCCGAATCACTCGCGAGTGCTCTTGAGCATTTGAGCGCGGCGGGCGTGCAGCGCATCGATCTTGTCGGACACTCGATGGGCGGGCTCGTGGCCCGCGATGTCGCCACACGTGGGCCGGCCTGGTCGCTTAGTGGTTGGCCGGGCATGTCTGCTGGCCCTCGGATCTGCACCGTGATCGCTGTCGGCTCGCCGGCGCTCGGGTCGCCGCTCGCTCCCTTTGCACCTTTGAGCGAGATCAAGGAGCACACGCTCGAGTTCATCGATGATCCCGGTCTCACCTCGGCACTCGGTTTCCTGGTCGATGGCCGGGGCGGCTCGGCAGACGCCCTGACGCCCGGTTCTGCGTATCTCGACGAACTGAATGCCCGGTCCTGGCCCGGTGACATCGCGTTGACGCAGGTTGCCGGCCGGGTGCTCGAACCCGTTGCCGACGCGACCGATGCCCTCGCCGCGAATCATCGCCTTCGTGCGACGCTCGGCGAAGACCGCCTTGCTCGTCTGCAGATGCACGCGGAGCAGGCCGTCGACGCCGTCGGCGACGGTGTTGTCGGCGTCGAGTCCGCCATCGCATACCCGTGGGGCGAGATCGTGATCACCAGCGGCGATCATCGGTCGCTGCTGCACAGGCACGGTGCCGAACGCTCGATCCGCAGGTGGCTCGGTGCGGCCGAGCCGCAGCCGTTCGCGTGGGAGGCGATCACGGCCCGCGTTGGGTGCGAGTGTGCCGATCCTGATCGTACTGAGGCCGAATGATCAGAGTAATCGAACGATCGAACCCCGATGTGCGCGAGCATTTATCCTGCGGGGATGGCCCAACGCCGTCACCACTATGATGCTGCCTTCGAGAGTTACCTCCGTGCCCGTCGCCTGCCGTACGTGTCCGTCGACGAGGCACGGCGAGCCCTGCTGCCCGAGGGGGCTCGCCTCCGGCTCGAGCGGCCTTCCGAGGGCGATGGTGTGGGCATCAAGTCCTTCGATTTCATCGTCTACGGTGGGGCGTCCAACCTGATCGTGGATGTGAAGGGTCGGAAGGTGCCGGGGAGTTCTCGGGGGCTGTCCCGGCGGCTCGAATCGTGGGTCACGCAGGAGGATGTCGCCTCGCTCGCGGTGTGGGAGCAACTGTTCGGCGATCAGTTCTCGGCGTGCTTCGCCTTTCTGTACTGGTGCGAGAGCCAGCCGCCCGACGGCCTGTTCCAGGAGGTGTACACGTACCGCGAGCGGTGGTACGCCCTGCGATCGGTCCGGCTGAGCGACTACGCGGTCCACATGGTCCAGCGGAGCGCACGATGGAAGACGGTCCACCTGCCGATAGAGGCCTTTGCCAAATTCAGTCGCCCGTTCTCGCAGGAGATTCCCGAGGGCACCGCGGTGTAATGGCCGCTTCGGGCGTCGGCTGATATTCTTCTCCTATGCGACGTACGCTCTCGGTCTCGGCTCTCGCCATCTCGCTCGCATCGACAGCGCTGTTCTGCCCGGCGGTGAGCGCCCAGAACGACGATGGCCCTGACATCATTCGTCACCCATCCGTGGAGTCCCCGGGGAAGAGCAAGGCGCTCCTGACCGTGGCGGCGGTGATCGGTGGCCTCGTGATCGCGGTGCTCCCCGCTGTGTCGCCGTCCAAGCGCGGACACAAGGATTGAGCACCCCGACGCCCGAGGGGGTCAGCATGGACGAGCCGCACACCATCTCTGAACCCGCTCCACGAGCACCGGGGTCCGTGTTGCCGCTCCTTGTGCTCAACGGTGTGTTGGTGCTTGCACTGGCACTGGTGACCGTCGGGGCCCCCGCCGACGCGCAGCCCGACCGCCGCCGTGCGGGTGAGTACGTGTTCCTGACCGTCGAGCTCCAGCAGGAGGCAGAGGAGGGGCTCATCGTCCTGGACACCGTCAATCGGGAGCTGAGCGTGGTGCGATGGGATCAGGGCTTGGGCACGCTCGTGCCTGTCGGCGCCCGCAGCCTGGCGCGCGATGCCGAGCAGCGCGCACCGCGGAGGACCAACCGATGACGGCCCATCACGCACCTCACCGGCGCGTCGACACCGGCGCGGCCGCCCTGTGGGCGAGCGCCTTCGTCCTGATGGCGATGGTCATTGTTCGTGCCGGTGACGCTGGCCAGGTCGCTCGCGCGAGCACGCAGAAGACCGGCACCATCTCCGTCTCGGCGCTCGAGACACTCGAAGGCGTGACCGATCTCATCGTGGTGGCCGACGACCGGACCGATGAACTGTTCGTGTACGAGATCGAAGGTGGACGGGGCATCAACCTGGTGCAGTACCGCCCGGTCGCCGATCTGTTCCCCGAGCCGCCTGCATCGCCGTGAGCGAGGCCGGGCCAGTCGAGGCGTCCCCCGTCGGATCGAACGCCGCGGGTGCCGAGCAGCCCGGCATCGTCGACTCGCTGGTCATCGCGGTGATCGTCGCGCTACTTGTCAAAGCCTTTGTGCTCGAGGCGTTCGTGATCCCCACCGGCTCGATGGCGCCGACGCTTCTCGGCCAGCACATTCGCTTCCACAGCCCGCAGACGGGTGCCAACTGGGCGGTCGCGCCCTGGCACTACGCCGATTCCTCACGCCAGTTGCCCCGGCCGGTACAAGGTCGGGTCGTGCGCAATGGCGAGGTCGTTCGCGCGGATGACAACCCGCGGTCCGACGATCCGGTGACCACGCCGGGGCCGCACCGGGATCTGGGCTTCGAGGTGGGCGGTGATCGCCCCATGCCGCTACGCGCCGGTGACCGGATCTTGATCGCCAAAGCGGCCTACGCGCTCCGGGACCCGCAGCGGTACGAGGTCGCGGTGTTCAAGAATCCCACGAGCGTTCAACAGAACTTCATCAAGCGGATCGTCGGCGTGCCGGGCGAGCAGGTGTGGCTCGTCGACGGTGATGTCTACACACGCCCGGCGCCGCAGGGTGACGGCGCCGATGCGCCGATCCGTGGCGCTGCCGACGAAGGGTGGGCCATCCGCCGGAAGCCCGCGGGTGTGCAGCGGGCGGTGTGGCGGACGGTCTTCTCGAGCGAGTTCACGCCATTGGACGTGATCGGTGACGTCTCCCCGGCGTGGTGGCGATGCCCGTGGGTTGGAGACGGATGGGACACCAGCGCCCGGGCGTACACGTTCGCCGGCGATGGTCCCGCGGAGCTGCGATGGGATATCGACTGGTGGCCGATGACCGATTGGGAGCCCTACAACGATGTGCCGGGCAGGCGGTACCGCCGCGACCCATTCCCGGTGAGTGATGTGCGTGTGCGTGCCGGTATCGAGCCGCTGGGGGACGGACCGCTCCGGGTTGAGCTGCAGCTCGAGACGCGCGGTATGACCTTCAGTGCTCGGCTGGCACGTGAGCCCGATGGCCACGTGACCGCATCGCTCGCACACGAATTGCACGATCTCCACGACTCGCCGAGCGCGCCCATGGTGGACACCGAGCCGTCGTCGTCGGTGCTCAGGCCCGGTGTGATCACAAATGTCACGTTCGAGCATGTCGATCAACAGGTGCGGCTCGTCGTGAATGGCGAGACCCTCGCGACCCACCAGTACGAACTCGCTCCGGCCGATCGGATCACCGCGGTGACCGGCCTCGACGATCCGATGACGGCGCTGCTGGATGATCCGGGTGCGTACGTGCGGTCGGCGCCGCGTCTCACGTGGCGGTTCGATGCTGGGCCGCTTCGCCTGCATCGGGTCGGGGTCGACCGTGACCTGTACTACCGCCCCGAGGGCGACCGAGGGGTGCATCCCGATCGTGTTGTGACGCTCGGCGGTGACGACTTTTTCGCGCTCGGGGACAATTCAGCGAACAGCGAAGACGGGCGTGATTGGCGGCGTGTTGATCCCGCGGTCGAGTCCGCGTTCGATCCCGAACTCGGCGTCGTCCCGCGGCGGTTGCTGCTCGGGAGGGCCCTGTTCGTGTACTTCCCATCGCCGGTCACCCGTGGTCCGATCCCGGTGCCGGACTTCGGCCGGATGCGCGCGATCAAGTAACCGGGATCACCCGCAGGTATGCCACATGGTTGGGTGATCTGCCTCTGTTTTCAGAAACTCTGAGAATGATTCTTTTGATTCCTGGAGTCTATTGGCACAATTCAACCCATCGGGATTTCCCTGAAATCCTGCTTGGGACCAGGGGTCAGAGTTCGGTGTGTTGCGCCTGTGCCCAGCTTTGGGGCGGCCAGTCTGAGCGGTCACCACCGGTCCCGCCATGGTCGCGGGTGTGCCACGGTGACCCGACGAGCGGGCGAGCCGCCCCAACAAACTTGGAGCCCGGTGCGTGCCCATCTTGGCCGAACCAGAGCGGCGGCGGCCGGTACGGCTCCCACGTACCATCCGCCCCGAGGTGACCGCGTGAACGACGACTCCACTCCGACCCCGTCTCCCGCCGCTGGTGAGCAGCAGGACATCACCCCCGAGCAGGCCGCGGAGGCGGTCGCCCGGGTGCGCGATGCGACCTCGACGCTCCGTGAGCAGATCCACCGCGTTGTCGTCGGCCAGGACGAGGTCGTGGAGCAGCTGCTCATCGCCATGCTGTGCCGCGGTCACGCCCTGGTCGTCGGTGTGCCGGGGCTCGCCAAGACGCTGCTGATCTCGACGATCGCGCGTGGTGTGTCGCTGAGTTTCTCCCGGATCCAGTTCACGCCGGATCTGATGCCCGCGGACATCACGGGCACCGAGGTCATCGAGGAGGACAAGACAACGGGGTCGCGCGAGCTGCGGTTCGTGAAGGGGCCGATCTTCGCTAATGTCATCCTGGCGGACGAGATCAACCGCACGCCGCCGAAGACCCAGGCGGCCCTCCTCGAGGCGATGCAGGAGCATCAGGTCACCGCGGGCGGCATGATGCACCGCTTGCCGGAGCCCTTCTTCGTGCTGGCGACGCAGAACCCGATCGAGCAAGAGGGGACCTACCCGCTCCCCGAGGCGCAGCTCGACCGGTTCATCTTCCAGATCAACATCGGGTACCCCTCCGAGGCCGAGGAAGCCGAGATCATTCGCCGGACGACGGTCGGGGAGCAGGCTGATGTCGACGCGGTCCTGACCGGGGATCAGTTGCTCGAGGTGCAGCGTCTGGTGCGCGCGATCCCGGTGCCGGACCACGTGCTGCGGTACGCGCTGCGGATCGTCCGGGCGACTCGGATCCGGGAGGATCCTGAGTCGAAGCCCGCGGCCGTGCGGGAGTACCTCGCCTGGGGCGCCGGTCCGCGGGCGAGCCAGAACCTGATCCTTGGTGCCAAAGCCAAGGCGGTGCTGTCGGGCGATGGGCATGTCACGCCGGAGCACATCCGCGCGATCGCGGCCCCGGTGCTGCGACACCGCATCATCACGAACTTCAACGCCGAGGCGGATGGCGTCCGAACCGACGATGTCATCGCATCGCTGATCGAGCAGATGCCCGTCGAGGCGCTGCCGGATGAAGACCGAGCGAGGCTCGACGCTGTCGCGGCGGTGCCGTCTTGAGCGAACGAGGCACGGCGGTTCCGGGCGGGAGCAGGTTTCGAACCCTCAGACGCCGCTGGGCGTCTCGCTCGCGGTGAGTGTGAGCAGTTCACCGTTGACGATGATCATCACCACATCGGCGTTGTCCTGATCGCTCGGCACGACCAGCATGCTAGACGGCGAGGCGTCGAGGTTGTGCCGCGCGATGAGCGCCCCGTTGCGAGCGTTGAGCACATCGACCGCGCCGCCGAAGGCCATCACATCGCCCTCGCCCCACATGTTCAAACCGACGATGATCTCGTCGACACCATCCCCATCGAGATCGGCGCTTGTGATGTCGCAATCAACGGCGATGCCTCGTGGAACGTCCGGGCGATACACCCAGAGCCGTTCTTGAGCTGCGAAGAGGGCGATGTTGTGGCTATCGGTAGCGCCGATGTCATCGAAGCTCACCAGGATGTGCGGTGCGCCGTCGAGCTGCACCGCATGAATGCCCCAGAAGGTGCCGAGGCCGTTTGCTTCGCGGAGGCGGACCTGCCGCACCTCACCGGTCGCGCCGGAGATGATCGAGAGCCGATTGCCGCCGGCCAGCGCGTGGTCCGTCACGCCGTCGCCATCCACGTCGAGTGTGAACGCCTGCCCGCCGGCGAGCATGATGTCGTCCTCGGGCCACTCGAGGGGGAACTCCTCCACGCCGACCTCGTCGAGCTCAATCGTTTGGTCGGCGTTGCCACCACCAAGGAACGCGCCCTCGCGCGCGAGGTCCACCTCGTTGTCCGTGAACGTTTCGGCCCGCCCGCGGAGGGCATCGAGTTCGGATTCGATCTCCTCTCGGCGCTCTGCGCCGAGCGCCATGGACTCGCCATCGAGCAGTTGGTCGATCACCCCGGTGAGCTCGTCCTTCATGCTTGCGCCGAAGCCGACATGCTTGTGCACGATGTTGCCGTCGGCATCGAGAATGAACGTCGTCGGGATGCCCGTGACCCCGAACTCATTGTTGATCGCGCCATCGGTGTCCATCACCTGCGTGAAGGTGATGTCGCGTGCATCCACGAAGCGCTCGACGAGGGCCCGGTTGCCACGGTCCTGGTTCATGCCCAGCACACGCACCCCGCGGTCGGCGTAGTCCTCGTGGATCTCCTGGATCTGCGGCATGGCGCGGACGCACGGCGGGCACCACGTGGCCCAGAAGTCGATGAGCACGATCTCGCCTTCGAGGTCGTCCAAGGAGAGCGGCTCGCCCTCGAGCGTGTCGGCGGACCACGTCGGCGCCGGACCGCCCGACATCAGCTGCTGCTCGAGTTCGGAGATCCGCTCGAAGACCTCGCGCGGCGAGAGATCCTCGACGCCCTGCGCAGCGCTCACCGGGGCACCGGACACAACGATCGCAGCGAGCGTCGCACGATATGAGCGAGAGATCGACATGTGAGGCTTCCTCGAGCAGCGCGTGACGGTGGGGGTGTCGGACCGGTTCTTCAGCGAACTCAGCATACCCGTCGCCGGGCTCGCCACACACGGTTGTACGGGTGGCTCGCCCGATGGTTCAGGCCGCTCGCCGGCACCACTCCGAGTCGTCCGCGTCCAGCTCGTAGAGCAGGTTGTCTACCGGGTGCCCGCTCGCACGAGCGACCAGCCGGTCGGGCTGAAGCGATAGGTCGATGACCGGGGTCGAGGCGTCGCCGCCAAGTGGGCGGACGACCGGGCGGCACGGGTACTCGGGGTTCGGCCGGACCACGACGCAGTCGCGGCCGTCGTCGAGACCGACCTTGGTGCCGACAGCGAAAGGCGGGAGCTGCCGCAGCATCGCGCCGCGGATCACCGGGTCGAACCAGCCCGTGAATCGCTCGCCCTGGAACGCGTGGAGCGCCACGATCGGCGGTTGCTTGAGCGACTCCGCTTTTCGCAGCAGGTTGTCCAAGACGTTGGCGGCCGCGAGGATCCGAGCGAACACGTGAAGCCGTGTGCCGTCCGGTGTCTCGGAGAAACGAGAACCGAGCTTCGATGCCTGCGGCCATCCGCTCCCGTCGACCCGCTCATGGTGCAACAGCACCGCGAGCTTCGCAGAGGCCGGGATCGTGCTCGAATCAAGCAGCTGATAGCCCGCGATCGTGTGGTCTTCGTACTCGGGTGGAAACGCGTTCGGGTCGAGGTTGACCTCGTGCGTATCACGCAGCTTCGGCGGCAGCGTGGTCTTGCCGACGTCGTGCAGCATCCCGGCGAGGCCGAGTCCCGTCAGGTCCTTGGCGTGCCGGACGTTCGCGATCGAGGCCCGTTCCTCGATCACGTATTCCTCGATCGCGAGCCCTGTCAGCACGCTCAGGTAGGCCACCGACGAGCAGTGCGCGAACAGCGGATCGTCCCCGCCGCGCAGCCGGGACGTGAGCGAGGCGTTGGTTTTGTTGGCGACGATCTGAGAGACGAATCCGCCCACGGCGCCGGTCAATGCCCCGATCTGCGCCGAGGAGAGCGTCTTGCGGGAGGTTTTGCCGAGCGCGCCGCTCAGGTCGGTGAACAGCTTCCGCTGCGCATCGGTCAGCTCGGTGCCCATGACCGAGAGGTCGAGATCCTCGGTACCCGAGGCGTCCACCCATGCCTCCGACACACCCATATCGGCGAGTCGACGGATCATTCGCTCGTCGAGCGCCGTCTGTGCGCGGAGCAGCTCCATCGTAGGGCGTTCCGGGTGCATGATGGATGCGCCAACGGTCATCCCGGGCCGCAAGTCGTCGAGCGGGCAGAGCAGCATCCAGTGGACCTCCTTAGGGTCTGCGGGACTTCGGTTTGATCGATCATCTGGGTGAGGTCGGGTCGGGCCTCGCGTCTCCCAAGGGGGGGCTCGATCGGCACAGACCGAACACCAGCGCCAGACTGCGGCCGGGCGGGCCGGCACCGGTACGATCCACCCGTGCCCGGCCCCGCCGCGATCTCCGATCCCTCCAGCGCTGCCGGCCCAGGTGCCGTCGACGCCAGCACGTATTTGCACCCGCAAACACTGGCTCGGCTCGGCTCGATCGAGCTCCGCGCCAAGCACATCGTCGAGGGCGTCACGAGCGGCATGCATCGCAGCCGCCACTTCGGCTTCTCCGTCGAGTTTGCTCAGCACCGGCCCTATTCGCCGGGCGATGATCTCCGGCACCTCGACTGGAAGGTCTTTGGTCGGTCCGACAAGCTCCACCTCAAGCAGTATGAACAGGAGACCAACCTCGATCTGGTGCTGCTCGTCGACGCGTCCGGCTCGATGAACTTCGGCACCCGCAACTACGCCGATGCGTCGGGCACGGGTCAGCGGCAGAGCCATCGTGGGCACGCACGCTGGACCAAGTACGACCACGCGACCGCGACCGCTGCAGCGATCGCCTACATGGCGATCCGTCAGGGCGACCGCGTCGGGCTCGGGATGTTCGCCGATGCACTGGTCGATGCGATCGACCGCTCGTCGCAGAAGGGCCAGTGGCGCAAGGTCGTCCGCTCGCTCGCCACGCACACCGTCGAACGCCCGACCGACTTCCCGCGCGTGATCGATCAGACGCTCGGCAAGCTCAACACCCGGTGCCTGGTGACGATTATCAGCGACTTCTTCGCCGACCCGCACCAGATCCGGGCGGCGCTCGCGCGGCTCCGGCACCGCCGGCACGATGTGATCCTCGTGCAGATCATGGACACCGCCGAAGCCACGTTTGCTCTTGATGAGTCGGCGCCGTTCGAGGGGCTCGAGGGCGAGGGGCGGCTCCGTGTCGATCCCCGTGCGCTCCGCAAGGGATACCTCGAGGCGCTCGAACGCCACAACACCACGCTCGACCGCCTGGTGCGTGGCTTTGGTTTCGACCTGGCCCGCACAACGACCAACGAGTGGCTCGGCCCGACGCTGGCCGCCTTCATGGCCAGGCGCAACGGCGCACTCAAACTGGGAGGGCGCTAGCGGTGTCCTTCCTGCACCCGGTGCTCTTGGCGGCCGGCGTCGCCACGATCGGGATCCCCATCGCGATCCACTTTCTGATGCGGCGTCGGCGGACGCCGGTGCCCTGGGCCGCGATGCGCTTCCTGATCGAGGCGTATCAGCAGCAGCGGCGCCGCCTCCAGCTCGAGCAACTCGTCCTCCTCGCCCTCCGCTGTCTCGCGCTGCTCCTGATCGCGCTCGCGGTTGCCCGGCCCATGCAATCGTCCAACGCCTTCGCCGATGCGCGCGGCGCATCGGACCTGTACCTCCTCGTCGACGACTCACTCACCGCGCACCTCACGAGCGAAGACGGCGAGATGGCCCTCGGTCGATTGAAGCGCGAGGCCAACCGGATCCTCGACGGGCTCGGGCCTGCGGATCGCGCCGGGCTGATCACGCTCGCGCGGCCGGCCAACGGTGTGGTCGTGCCCGCGTCCGCCGATACCGCGTCCGTGCGCCGGTTGGTCAACGCGCTCGAGCCTACCGAGGCGCGTGCGGATGTCCAGGGCGCGCTCGACCTGCTTTCATCGGCGCCTGAGACCGATCGCCCGATCACGATCGCGGTGCTGAGCGAGTTCCGCGCCGGGTCGCTCGATCTGGATCGCCCGCTTCGCCCGGTACTCGGGGCACGTGCCGACGAGGTTCGACTGGTGCATGCCCAGCCGGCCTCCGGCGCGGCGGCCAACGTGTCGATCGTTCGGACCGAGCCCGCCCGACGTGTGCTGGCCGCCCGAGGCGAGGGGGTCAATCTGGTGCGCGTCGAGCTCGCCCGCGCGGGCGAGGGTGGATCACCGCTCACGAGTGTGACGGTGACCGCCGCCGACGCCCCGGGAGCCAGCCGAGGCTCGCATCGATGGACCGGCGGCGCGCGCACCGCGAGCGTCTCGCTCGAGCTACCGGAACTCCCACCGGTCGACGCCGCCGTCGGCGTGCGAACACGGATCGACCGCGATCGCCTCGAGGCCGACAACGAGCGCTGGGCGCTGATCCGCCGTGTGGAGGCAACCACGGTCGGTGTGATCGGGCGGCCCCGCTTCGACGATCGCCGGCTCGATCAACTGCCGCCCGGTGAGTGGGTGCGGCTTGCGCTCGCGCCGGTGGAGCGCGGGCCGATCGAGGTGTCGTGGCTCGAGCCGGGCTCGCTCGATCGCCCACGGCTCGCAGCGCTCGATGCTGCCGTGGTGACCAGGCCGGAGCTGCTCGCCGAGGCCGGGTGGACCGAGCTCTCGCGCTTCGCGCGCGAGGGCGGGCTCGTGCTCGTGATGCCGCCACCCGAGCCGGCGCCGGGGTGGGAGACGCGCCTCGCCGAGGCGTTTCAGCTCGCGTGGGCGCCGCGGTCGACACCCATCGAGTTCGACGAGCTGGACGGTCGCCTCGCCATCGCCGACCCGCCGGACGCCCTGCTCCGCCTGATCGGCTCGGAGATCACCGAGCTGCTCGGCGCGGTCACGGTGGAGCGCGCGCAACCGGTCGAGACCTCCGGCCCCGCACCGGCGCGCCGCACGGTGGCGACGGTGGCGGATCAGCAGCCCGTCTTCGTGCGGCAAGCGATCGAGGCCGGCACGCTCGTGTACCTCGGTGTGGCGCTCGACTCGAGCTGGACCGACCTCGCGCTGCGGCCCGCGGTGGTGCCACTCCTTCAAGAGATCGTGCGACAGGGCGTTGGCCGGACGGTCGCTGGCCGCGAACTCGTCGCCGGCGAGACGCCCGAACCGCCGCCTGGTACCGCGACCTGGGAGCCGGTCGATCGCGCCGAGCCCTTCCCCCCGGGCGTGCCGATTCGCCGGGCCGGTGTGTACCGAGCGACAGACGCCGGTGGTCGCGTGCTCGCCTTGGTCGCCGCTCAGCCTGACATCGAGGGGTCGGACACGACGCCACAGCCCGGCGCGGCGATCGCGCGCCACCTGGCCGGTGCGCTCTCGCCCGATCCTGCCGAATCACTCGGTCGCGTGGGCATGATCGGTGACACCGGCGACTCGGCCGAGATGGCGACCGATGCGGCCCGCGACACCGGATGGAGTGTGTGGCTGTTCGCCGCCGCACTGGCAGTCGCCGCGATCGAGCTGGTGGTCGCGCGATTTGCGTCCCACGCCTTCCGGGAGGGACAGCGTGTCTGAGCTCATCTCCTGGCTGCTCGGTTCGCCTGCGCTCGACGCTTCAGACCCATCGGTCGGTGTCGGCTTCGCGCGGCCGATCGAGGCCTGGGCGTGGGCGGTCATCGCGATGATCGCACTCGGTGTGTCGGTGTGGTCGTACAGCAGGCTCGTCGGCTCGCGACCCGTGCGCGCAACGCTCGCCGGTGTGCGCACGCTCACGATTGTCTGGCTCGTGTTGTTGCTCGCGGGGCCGCAGTTGCTGCAGCGTCAGGAGTCGGTCGAGCGCGACTGGGTGCTGGCCCTGGTCGACCGATCCGCCTCGCTCGGCATCCGTGATGAGCTCGCGGCGGGCGAACGGGTCACACGTGATCGCGCGCTCCGTGGTGCGCTGGATGAGCAAGCGGTGGCGTTGGAGTCGATCGCGGCCGACCGTGAGCTGGTGTGGCTGGGCTTTGATGCGTCCGCGTACCCGCTCGAGTCCGAGCGCGGCGAGGCGACGCCCGAACTCGATGCGCCCGAGGGCCGCGTGACGGCGCTCGGGCGTGCGCTCGACGGCGCGCTGTCGCGTGCCGCTGCCCGCCCGCTCGCCGGGGTCGTCGTGTTCACCGACGGCCGCTCGGTGGACGAGCCGACGCGCGCCGCCCTCCGCCGCCTTCGTGATGATCGGATCCCGGTGTACGCGGTGCCCCTCGGCGGCCAGGCCCGCGCAGTGGACCTGGCGCTCGGCGGTGCCGACTGGCCGCGCGCCTCGGCCCTCGGCGATGTCGTGCCCGTCCGTGCGCGTGTCGAGCGGCGGACCGCGGGTGATGAGCCGATCTCCGCGCGTGTGCGCCTCGTCGACGTCGACACCGGCGAGGAGCTCGAGTCCCGCGCGATCGACCTGGCCGGCGACGAGGTCGCGACCGAGGTCACGCTCGCCCATCAGCCCGCCGATGCGGGCGATCGTCGGTGGCGCGTCGAGGTGGTGAGCTCGGGCGGGCCCGACCTGGCGCCGGACAACGACCAGATCGACGTCGCGATCCGTGTGGTCGACGAGCCGATCCGCGTGCTCTACCTCGACGGCTACCCGCGCTGGGAGCAACGGTATCTGCGCAACCTGCTCTTGCGAGAGGGCACCATCGTGTCGTCGGCGCTCATGCTTGCGCCCGAACGCGAGTTTCAGCAGGAGGGCAACATCGAGCTGAGCACGCTCCCGGTCTCGCCGGAGGAGTGGGCGGAGTTCGACGTTGTGGTCATCGGCGACATGACGCCGAGCGTGCTCGGTGAGCAGCAGATCGCGGCGCTCGCGGAGCACGTGTCGACGCGCGGAGGAGGCCTGCTGTGGATCGCGGGGCCGCGGCACACGCCCGCGCGGTGGGATGGCACGTCGCTCGAGCCGCTGCTGCCCGTCGCGAGTGGCGAGCCGGAGTCGTGGCGCGAGGCGATCACGCTCCGTCCGACGCCGCTGGCCGAGCGCGCCGGTGTGCTGCGTGTCGCCGACATCTCGGCCGAGTCGGCAGCTCTCGCCGAGGGCGTCGCGCCGGGGTGGCCCGACGAGCTGGCCGATCCGTTCGTCGGCTGGTCGCGCCTCCGCCAGGCGCACCGCCCGGCCCTCTCGCACCTCAAGCCCGCCGCCGAGCCGCTCGCGCTCGCGACCGGTGTCGACTCGGGCGAGACAGCGCCGGTCATCCTGACCATGCGCTACGGCGCCGGCCGCGTGACCTACGTCGCCACCGATGAGATCTGGCGGTACCGGTACGGCCGCGGTGAGATCTGGTACGAGCGGTTCTGGCTCCAACTCATCCGCCAGCTCGCGCGGCCGGGCCTTGCTGCGGCGGGTCGTCCTGCCGTTGTCGAGGTCTCGCCCGCACGCGGTGTGGTCGGCGAGCCCGTGCGCATCGAACTCCGTGTGACCGACGCCGCGCTCGGTGAGGACCAGGGCGCAGAGCGCCTCGTCCGCCTCCGGCCGGTCACCGAAGACGGCGCCGGCCCGAGCACCGAGATCACGCTCCGCGCTGAGACAGAGGGTGCAGCGCGGTTTTCAGCGGTGTGGGCGGGCAACCGCGTCGGGTCCTACATCGTCGAGGCGATTGACCCGGATCTGATCGGACTCGGCGTTGAGAGCTCGTTCCAGCTGACCGAGCCGGCGGGCGAGCTGGCACGGCCCGAGCCCGATCACGCGCTCCTCGAATCGCTCGTCGCGCAATCCGTGGGTGGCCGCGTGCTCGGGCTCGACCAGCTCCAGGAACTCGAGCACCTCCCGAATCGGAGCCGGCGTTTGGTCGATGAACGGGTTGAGCCGCTCTGGGACACCCCGCTCGCGCTGCTCGGTGTGTTGGTTTTGCTCGTGGTCGAATGGGTCGGCCGTAGAGTCATTCGATTGGTTTAGATCGCTCCCGAGGGTTCGTGTTGGACGCACCTCGCTCCCACCATTCAGCCGGCGAACTCGTGCTCGGCCCGCTGCGCCGGCTGCGGGCCCGTGTGCGGGTGCTACTGATCGCCCGCGAGGGCGCGCTGCTCGGGGCCGCGGTGCTCGGCGGACTGCTTCTGGCCGGTCTGCTGGACTACGCACTGCGCACGCCCGACTGGTTCCGCGTGCTGGCGTGGTTCGGCGGCGTCGGTGCGCTGGTATGGGCGATCCGCACACGGCTCCTGCCCGCGCTCACGTTCCGTCCACCACTCGCCGAGCTGGCGCTGCGGGTCGAGCAGGCCGAGCCGGGGTCGTACGACGGCCTCGCCGCAGCGGCCGACTTTGCTGCATCGACACCCGCGGATCAGCCGCTCGAGCGTGCGCTGGCGGGCGCTGCGGTGGAGCGGGTGTCGCACCTGGCGGGCTTCGACACGCGTGCTGTGGCCCCCGCGGGCGCGCTCACGCGACTCACAGGAGCGCTGGGCGTGGCCGTCGTCGTCGCGCTCGTGCTCGGTGTCACGACGCCGACGCTGGTCGGGCTCGGTGCGCAGCGGTTGCTGACGCCGTGGGCCGGTGCCGCCTGGCCGAAGCGCACGCTCATCGAGGATCAGACCGCGATCGTCGTGCATCCGCGCGGCACCGCGCTGCCGCTGACCGCCGAACTCCTGCGGTCCCCACGCCGCGCCGATGAGGTCGATGTGGCGGTGCGGTACGAGATCCGTGGTGGGTCGGACCCGAGCACCCGTCGGGAGCTGCTGACGTATCAGCGGGGCGAGATCGATGGCGAGGACGGCGCGGTCTTCGAGCGGCTCGTCGATACCACGGGTGACTCGATCCGGTACCGATTCGAGAGCGGCGACGATCGCACGAACTGGCGGGAGATCCGTCTGGTGCCGCCTCCGGTGGTCACCGCAGCGAGCGTGTCGCTCACACCGCCCGAGTATGTGCGTACAGGGCTGGGCGACGCGGCGCCCCCCGCGGTGCGTATCGACCTTGGAACCGGTGTTGATGAGCGCGCGATCGCGCCTGTTGTCCTCGCCGGCTCATCCGCCGAGATCCGCATCGAGCTCAACAAGCCGGCGACGCTCGAATCGATCACGGGGACCCCGCTCGCGAACACCCTCACCGGTGAGGATGCAGACGCGGTGTTCGAGACGGATGGTTCGGTGTTGACGGCGCAGCTCACGCTCGGCCGGTCGTTGCGGCTCGCGCTCGTTGCCCGCGACGAGTACGACATCCTGTCGCCGGACCCCGCGGTGTTCGTGTTCGATGTCGAGGAGGATGCGCCGGCGACGGTGGCGATCGTCGAGCCGGCGTCGGATCGTCGCGTGCTGGCGACGGCGCTCGTGGATGTGCGCGCCGAAGCGAACGACGATGTCACCCTCCGCGCCGCCTCGCTCGAGCGACAGCTCTGGACCCGTGCCGAGGGCACCGGCCCGGGCGGCGCGCTCGAACCCGCGGCCGATGCGGTCGCGATCGCCGAGCACACCGGGCCGCCCACATCGCAGGTGGAACTCTCGGCCCAGCTCGACCTCTCGGCGCTCGAACTCACCGCGGGCGACGAGGTCCGCCTGGTGGCCTTCGCGCGTGATCTCAAGCAAGAGGAGCCCACCGCATCCGCCACGCGCACGCTGCTCATTATTGACGAGGCGCAGTTCGTCGATGTGATCCGTGCCGAACTGGTCGAACTCCGCCAGGCGGCCATCCGGCTCGACGATCAGCAGGCGCAGCTCGAGCAGGCCCTGGCCGAAGACGGCGCGACGCGCGCCACACGCCGCGGGCAGCAGCGTGTCGGTGAGCGGGTCGGCCGATTCGGCGAGCGAATCGACCAGTTGGCCGAGCGCGTCGAACGCAACCGGCTCGAGGATGCCGCGCTCGAATCGCTGCTCGAACAGGCGCAGGAGGCCACCGAGGATGCGCGTGCCCGCGCCGGTGAGGCGGCCGAGGTGCTCGACCGCGCCGCGGCTCGTGCGCCCGGGCAGGAGCCCGCGGAGCTGCGCGAGGACGAGCAACAACAGGTCGAGGATGCGCAGCGTGGGGTGCGGGACGAGCTTGCCAGGCTGGCATCGCTGCTCGATCGCGGCGAGGACGCGTGGGCGGTGCGGAATGCCATCGAGCGGCTGCGCGGCGCGCAGGAGGCGCTCCGCCAGGACGCCGCCGAACTCGAAGCACAGACCGCCGGCCGCGAGCTCGATCAGCTCAACGAGGAGGAGCGGCAGCAGCTAGACGAACTGGCGCGCGAGCAGGCCGAGCTCGCCGAGCGCGCCGAAGAACTCGAGCGCGATCTGAGCGAGCGGGCCCGCGACCTGAGCGATCGCGATCAGCAGACCGCCGCGGCGCTGCAGGCCGCCGCTGAGCGAGCGGAGCAGAACAACCTGGCCGAGCGCACGCAACGCGCGAGCGAGCTCGCTGAGGAGAACCGGCTGGCTCAAGCCGGCGAGCAGCAGGAGGCGGTGATCGAGTCGCTCGAGGAGATGCTCGAGGATATCGACCGCGCCGAGCGGAACCAGGACGATCGCCTGCGTCGCCAACTTGCGACGCTCGTCGAGACCATCCGCGCGCTGATCGCCGAGCAGGAGGCGCTGCTCGCGTCGCTCGCGGAAGCGGGCGGCCAGCTTCCGCCGGGCCATGCCGAGGCGCTGATCGTGCTCAACCGCAACACGCTCTCCGCGGCCGACGAAGCGGGGTCCGCGGGACCCGAAGCCGGTGCCGCCGCGGGCGCACTCCGCCGCGCATCGGCGGCGCAGGAGCGCGCGATCGCCTCGGCGCGAGAGAAGCCGCCCGAGATGAAAGCCGTCGAAACCCAGGAGGAGCGATCGCTCGAGCTGCTCCGAGAAGCCCTGGCCTCGGCCCAAACCGCGCAGCAGCGCGCCGAGCAACGCGAGCTCGAACGGCAGCGCCGGGAACTCCGTCAGCGGTACGCCGAGGTGCTTCAGGTGCAGATCGCACTGGTCGAGGATGCCGAAGCCTTCGCCAAGCCGGGCGAGCTTGGTCGCCGCGAGCGCGTGCGGCTCCGCCGTCTCGGCGCGCGGCAGGAGACGATCGGTGTGGCCCTCGCTGAGATTCTCGCCGACACCGAGGGGCTCGCTGAGGCATCCATCTTCGACTTCGCGCATCAGCGGCTCGAGCGCGAGGTGGAGCTGACGATCGCCGAGTTCGAGCAGGCCGAGCCGCGACCGGCGCTCGCCGGCGCGCAGCGTGTCGAGCGCGGCATCCGCGATCTCATCGAGGCGCTCCGCGATCCCGAGCGCGACGATGAGGACTTCCGCGACGCCGGCGGTGGTGGCGGCGGAGGCGGTGGGGGAGGTCAGCAGCAGCAGGACTCGCTCATCCTGCCACTCGCCGAGCTGCGGCTGCTCCGTTTCGTTCAGCAGGACCTCGCCGATCGCACCACGGTGCTCGATGGCGCGGGCGGCGGTGCAGACGGCAACATGGTCACCGAGCTCGCCGAGCAGCAGCGCGAGCTCGCGGGCATCGGGGCCGAGGTCATCGAGAAGCTCCGCGCCGAGCAAGAAGGCGCGCAGCAGGGAGGATTCTGATGCGTGTTGTGATGATCTCGGTGTGCTGTGTGGTCACCGCGTTGTCGGTGGCCAAGACCGTCGTGGCTCAAGACGACGCAGCCCCACCCGTGGACGAACGAGCCGCCGAGGAGCTCGACCTCGATGCCCTGCTCGGGCTCGACGAGGCCGAACCACCGACTCAGCCCGAGGCCGAACCCGCTGAGAATCAAGCCGTCGATCCCAACGAGCGCCGGCTCGAACGCGAGCTCACCGGCGAGCAGGCCGCCGAGGAACTCGAGCAGGCGGTGCAACTGATGTCCGATGCCGCCGATCTGCTGCGCGATGCGGGTGATGTAGGCGTACCGACGCAGCGGCTTCACCAAGAGATCATCACCAAGCTCGACATCCTTGTGGAGTTCGCCGAGCAGCAACAACAACAGCAACAGCAGCAAGGTCAGCAGCAGCAGCAACAGCAAAGCCAACAACAGCAGCAGCAGCAGGCCGGGCAGCAGCAGGGCGCCCGTCAGCAGGGGGCGGAGCAGCGTCGGCAGCAGCAGGCCAACGACTCGCAAGGCAACCCCATGCCACCAGGCTTCGAGCAGGGCCCGCTCGCCGACATCGATACCGGCTCCGCCGCGTGGGGTGCGTTGCCCGCGCGGCTCCGCGAGCGGTTGCTCGAGGGGGCCTCGGATCGCTTCAGCTCGCTGCACCGCGCCGCGACCGAGGCGTACTACCGTCGATTGGCCGAGCAGGCCGCGGAGGGCGAGCAGTGAGCACGATCCGATGGAGGGCACTCGTGGTGGCGCTCGCCGGTGTACTCGTCGCGCCCGCTGCCGGCGTCGCGCAGAACCCGGCGCCCGCGGTTCGCGAGTTTACCCCGGCGCTCACCAGCACGGTCGACCGCGGGCTCGCTGCCCTCGTCGCCATGCAAGAAGTCGATGGGTCGTGGACCAGCGGGCGGTACGGCAAAAACGTCGCCGTGGTGTCTCTCGCGTGTCTCGCGTTGATGGCCGATGGCAACCTGCCCGGACGCGGGCCGTACGGCGATGCGGTCGAGGCCGGACTGCGGTGGATCCTCGATCAGCAGACCGAGACCGGCCTGATCGCGGCCCAGACCTCGCACGGGCCGATGTACGGACACGGCTTCGCCACGCTCTTTCTTGGCGAGGTCTACGGCATGGCGGGCACGGTGCCCGGCGACCCGGACGAGCGACGGCTGCACGATGCGCTCATTCGAGCGACGCGTCTGATCCTGGGCTCGCAGAACCGTGATGGCGGGTGGCGCTACAACCCCGTTCCCAACGATGCGGATGTCTCGGTGACCATCTGCCAGGTCATGGCGCTGCGCAGCGTGCGCAACGCCGGGCTCGAAGTACCCGCGGACGCGATCGATCGCGCCGTCGACTACGTCCGTCGGTGCCAGAACCCCGACGGCGGCTTCCGCTACCAACTCAACAACGGGCCGAGCGCCTGGCCTCGTACCGCAGCGGGCGTCGCGGCGCTCTTCTACGCGGGCGTCTACGAGGGCGACGACATCGAGAACGGGCTCGATTACCTGATCGACACCGCGCTGCCCGGCGGGCGCCGCCCGTCGCGGAGCCACTATTTTTACGGGCATTATTACGCGGCCCAGGCCATGGTCCTCGCGGGCGGCCAACGGTGGGCCCAGTGGTGGCCCGCCATCCGCGCTGAACTCATCCGAGACCAGAACGTGAACGGCGGGTGGGACGACCAGGTGGTCGGCGAGGCGTACGGCACGGCCATGGCCCTGATTGTCTTGCAGATGCCCAAGCGTTACCTCCCGATCTTCCAGCGATGAATATGTCCAACGGGTTTCGAACAGTGCTCGCGATCTCGGTAGGCGTCGCGTTGTTGACGGCCGGTGCCGCGCACGCGGTGCCGTTCGCCGCGATGCTGGTCTCGGCGTACGACGGTCCGTCGATGGTGATCGTCCGCTCGATCGGTCCGGCGCACCTGGACTACGAGCTGTCCGGCGGTGCCGAGGGCCGCATCGAGGGTGATGGGCTCGACACCGTCATGCTGATCCGCGGCGAGCTCGGCGTTGATGTCGAGACCGGTGTTGGCGCGATGCTGCGGGCGTCTTTCAGCACCGCGGTGGCACGTCGCGTGACGGGTGCGCTCGGCGACGCGGTGCTCCGCCTCACCGACGGCCAGCGGCTCCCCGGGCGCCCCGTTATCGATGCAGATGATGCGGACGCGATCCGTTGGCGGCACCCCGAGCTGGGTGTGATCCGCGTGCCGCTTGAACGCGTCGCCGCTGTGGGTCCAGGGGCGAGTGTCGGCGTGCTCGGCGCCGCCAGGCTGAGCGACCGCCTCGTGCTCCGCAACGGTGATGAACTCACCGGTTTCCTCGCGAGCGCGGGTGACCCGATTCTCTTCGAGCGCGACACGGACGGTGCGCCGGTGGTCGAAGTGCCGTGGGAGCGCGTCGATCGTGTGGAGTTCGCCAACCCCGCCGAGACACCGCAGGGCCAGCGTGTCTGGCTCGACGATGGCACGGCCATCGCTCCCGATGATCTCGTGGCATGGCGCGATCTCTTCGAGCAGCCCGCGGGCGTGGTCGCGGTCGCGTGGTCCACGGAGTCGATCGTGCCGCTCGCCTCGCTCGAGCCCATCGAGCAGACCCCGGTCTCGCTGCCCAGGCGGTCGCCGGTCGTCGCGGCACGCCACCGCGACGATGCGACGCTGCCCGGCCCGCCACCGCTCGGACTCCGCGACCTCACGCTCGCCGGGCCGCAGCGACTCACCTACGACCTCCCACCCGATGCACTCCGCCTGCTCGCCACCGCGGTCATGCCGAGCACATCGCTCCCCTCCGGGGCCTGCGAACTCGTGATCCGGCAGGGCGGTGACGACCTCTTCACCGTGACGCTCGGTCCCGATCAGCGGTCCGCACCGATCGACGTTCAGGTCGCCGGTGGCCCGCTCACGTTCGAACTCCGCGAGGGCGAGCGCGGGCCGGTGCAGGACATCGTCGAGCTGCGCCGGCCGTGTGTGATCCGCGCCGACGACTAGAGCAGACCAAGTCAACTCGTCTCGCCAGTCTTCGCGGTGGATCGACCGACTCCGGGACTTGCGTGCCACTGGCGGCTTGCCCGCCAGTGTTCAAGGGCTTTGGCGTTCGCACTGGTGGGCAAGCCACCAGTGGCACCCGC
>JBCDJJ010000020.1:0-46115 GCA_038747915.1 Planctomycetota bacterium
GCGGCGTATCCGGGTGGGTCGCCCGGGTCGTAGGTCACGGTGGCGAGCGCACCGAAGAGCCACCCGACCGCGGCCACGAGCCAGATCAACCTGGCGGCGGGTGACGGCGGGGCCTCGGCCCGGTCCGATCGGCTCAACTGACGCGAAGCGCTGGGCATCGGTGCATTATCGGCCGCTCGGCAACCCGCGGGCGAGCATTCGCGAGCACCTCAGAGGCACGAACTCCCGAAGTTCACCAGCACCTCGATGAAGTCGTTGGCATCCACGAGGCCGTCGCAGTCAAAGTCGCCGCTCAGGCGGCGATCCTGCGGGTCCGACGCGTTGCCAAAGTTGACCAGCATCGCGATGAAGTCCTGCACGGTCACCACGCCGTCGCAGTCGAGATCGCCGTCGCAGTCCACCGTACCCTCGCACACACAGTCGCACCGTGCCTCGTCCGGCTCGAGCGTGAGATCGCAGAGCACCGGGCTCGCGTACGGGTCGGACGTACATGAGCCGATCAGGCGGGCACGGATTTCCACGAAACGCCCCGCGACGCCCCCCAGCGGCACGCCGTTGGTCACGGGGATCCAGGGTCGATCCGCGAGCTCCGCCACGCGGTTTCCGGCACGCACGCAGACCTCGATCGAGGTCCCCGCGGGCTCGGGCTCGATGGCGGCAGCGCAGGTCTCGTTCCATCGGATGGCCTGCCACATCCCGTTGAAGATCCCCCCGTCGACCACCTCGGTCCACGTTGCGGCCCCGGTGGTCTGGAGGCCGACGTAGCCGGTCATATCCGAATAGTTGTACGGGCCGGCATCCGCGCCGAGGTTGATCGTGTCGATCACCGCGCCGAGGCCGTCGGTGTCCGCGTGCGGATCGATCTTCTTCACCGTGTTGGAGCCCTGATTGGTCACCCAGACCATGCCCTCGGCGTCGACAGCAACACCCGTGGGCACGCGGCCATCCGGGCCGAGCGAGATGACCTTGAGCAGGTTGCCGTCGTTGTCGAGCCGCGACACGCTGTCGCCGCCCGAGTTGGCGACCCAGATGTGATTGTCATCGAGGGTGACGGCGACGCCGCGATCGCTGCTGCCACCCTGTGTGGGTGTTGGATCGACGATGCGCGTCCCGAGCGCGTCGAACGCTTGGACGGCATCGTCGTTCCACATGCTGACCCAGATGTCACCCTCGAGATCGATGCCGAGCCCGTAGGTCCGATCGCCGCTGATGATCGTCTGTGAGTCGTCGTTGGGGTTGGAGGTGCCGCGTGTGTCGTGGAGCAGCAGGTTGGGGCCGGCCCCGTTGTCGACCGACCACACGATGCCGTTGCAGTCGGTCAGCCCGCCGTAGCCCATCGCGACCGGCGCGTTGAACGTCTGGACGATGTCGCCGGTCTCTCCGCTCACAAGCTCGAAGTCCTCATCGCCCGTGCCACAGACCCAGATGTTGTTGTCGTGGTTGAGAGAAAGGTGCCGTGTCCCGGTGCTCTGAACGCGAACATACTTGAGCAGGCACTCGTCCAGTGCGGTGCTCACGCCGCCCGCATCGTCGGCGCCACCTATGTTCGACCACGGCAGGATGTCGCCCAGGCCGGTTGATGTGCGAATGAGACCGTCGCCATCACGATCGACGCAGGTGTTGAATTCGTAGGGCGGGGCGAGAAAGAGACCTTCCGGGTCGAGCTGACCGCTCGCGTTGGTGCGCAGACCACCCACGACCAGGCCGATCTGCACGACCGATCCGAGGCCCGACTGGGTCTCGCTTCGATTGCCGGCCCACACTCGCCCGTCCAGATCGACGGTGGTGCGCGATGGGTTGCCGGCTCGCCCGTCGGGCTTTGATGGGTACTCGCCCACGATCTCACCGGTCCGGGTATTGATGCGGACGATCGTGTCGCGATCGGAGGCCGCGACGTTGATGAAGTCGAGCGGCACGGGCAGCACGTTCCGCTGCAGCGGCACCACCAGATCGCCGTGCACGTTCCGCATCAAGTTGATCGCAAAGCCGGACTGGAACTGGTTGCCCTCGAAGCACGCGCCGGCCGGGCAGCCCTGGCACTCGTCGGGCACGCCGTCGGTGTCTTCGTCCTGCGACGTCCCGCTGGCGATATCGATCGAATCGGGCAGGTCGTTGATATTGCAGTCCTGGCACTCGTCGGGGATGCCGTCGGAGTTGAAGTCGGTCGATGCTTGGCCGATGTCGCACTCGTCGGGCACATCGTTGTTGTTGCAATCGGGTGTGAGTCCTTGGGCGAGTTCGACCACATCGTTGATGTCGTTGCCGTTGCAGTCCTGGCAGACGTCGGGCACGCCATCGCCGTTGGTGTCCGAGGACAGTCCACCAGCGATATCCGCGGCATCGGGCACCAGGTTGAGATTGCAGTCCATGCACCCGTTCGCGACGCACGGCACCGCGATCCCGAGGAACTGCCCGCCTACCAGCTCGCACTCCGCCTCGAACACACCGTCCGTGCACACCGATTCGCTGGTGCAGCACCCGCCGACGAACGAACCGCAGTCGGTCGTGGCGCAGTCGCCGTTCGGCCCGAGGAACACTCCCTCCGTGGCCTCGCACTGGATGAATGTGCGGATACTGCGACAGTCGTCATCGTCGGGTCCGAGGCAGCAGGCGCCCTGGAGGTTGAGGCAGGGCCCCTGTGAACATGTCACGCTCGGTCCGGCGAAGTGTCCGCCCGCGGCCATGCAGTCGAGCTCCAGATACCCGTCGAGGCAGTCACGCGCGGTGAGACAGCAGGCCCCGATGAGTACCTCGCAGGAATCGTTGCTGCAGTCCGTGCCGAGCCCAAGAAACGTCCCGCCCACCGCGTTGCAGGTTGCCTCGCTGCCCACATCCGAGCACGCGATAGACCCGCCAACACCTGACGCGATACAGCATGCACCAAAGGCCCCCGCAGAGGGAGCTCCGATGATCGTGGCGAGACCTGCCGCGACGCCGAGAACCGTACGCATTCCGATCATGAACCGAACAGAAGGCCCGAAGCGGGTCGTCCAATGGTGCGAAGTCAGGGAAGCCATCCGGGGCATCTCTGGGCCTGCATGCTCCACTCCGAGGCGTCGAGACGCCGCGTAAGGACCCATACGGGCCCAGCACCGTTTCGTTCCGACTGGGAGGTCAAATGACGGCAGAATCGCGTCATACCGTACTTCGGGAGATTGACTCCCTCGATTCGCGCCGCGGTGCTCCTCCGCCGCGTTCTGGGTGGGATTATCCGACCGTCGACGGATCATCGGTAAAGACCCGCTCCACCAGCTCGAGCGAGCGGACCATGGCCGACGCCTTGTTCACTGTCTCATCGAACTCTGCACCCGCTTCGGAGTCCATCACGATCCCGCCGGCCGCCTGGAAGTCGTATCGCCATGGTCCGGGCCCGCCGCCGTCGTCGGTCACGGGCTGCACCACGACCGTTCGCAGTGCCAGGGCGATGTCCATCTCCCCGCTGAGCGTCACGTAGCCGAAGCCGCCGCCGTATGGGCCCCGCCGCACGGGCTCCACCTCGTCGATGATCTGCATCGCCCGCACCTTCGGCGCGCCGGACACGGTGCCCACGGGCAGCGTCGACCGGAGTGCATCCCAGCAGTCGAGCTCGTCGCGGAGCACCCCCGTCACGGTCGATGAGATGTGCATCACGTGGCTGTACCGTTCGATCTCGAAGGTCGCATCGAGCGACACCGAGCCGGGCCTCGCCACGCGCCCGACGTCGTTGCGTCCGAGGTCGACCAGCATCGTGTGCTCGGCCCGCTCCTTTGGGTCGGCGAGCAGCTGCGCCGCGAGCGCTCGATCCTCCGCGGTTGTGCATCCCCGCCGCCGTGTGCCCGCGAGTGGGCGATTCGTGACCACGCGGTCGCCCGCCCCGCGCCGTTCGACCCGGCACAGAATCTCCGGGCTCGAGGCAACCAGCACGCACCCTGCGCACTGCAGGTACACCATGTAGGGGGACGGATTCGTGGCACGCAACGCCCTGTACACATTGAACGGGTCCGCCTCCGACTCTTTGCGGAACCGCTGACCCACTACCACCTGAAAAATATCGCCCGCAGCGATGTACTCACGGCACCGCTCGACCATCTCGGCGTGGTGCGCGCGCGTCATGTTCGACGGCGGCATCGTCGGGCGCACGCCATCGTCGCCGGCGCCGAAGGGCAGCGGGGGTGTCGGTGCTTCGATGGTTGCCAGCGTGTCGCGTACAGCAGCCGCGGCTCGGTCGTAGGCCTCGTTCACCTCATCAAGCGCCTTCACCCGCGCGAGCCGCACCGCGTGAACGAGCTTCGTGGTTTGGTCGAAGACCACGACGCCGTCGTAGAAGCAGAAGTGCAGATCGGGTATGTCGCGGTCATCCGGTGGCGCACTCGCAAAGGGCAATTTCCCCGGCTCGGCGTAGCGCACCGTGTCGTAGCTCGCGTACCCGACCCATCCGCCGGGCAGACACGCGGGCAGTCCGCGCCGCTCGGCGGCCTCGATCAATGCCCACCTCGACGACACCCGACGCGGCACAAGCAGCGGGTCGGCCTCGTGATGCGCCGGCTCGAGGATGGTGCCGGCCAGGTGATCGTGTACCTCGACCTGGTGTTCGCGGGCGATGACCTCGACACTCGGCCGCACCCCCAGGATGGAGTACCGGCCCGCCCGATCGCCACCCTCGACCGACTCGAAGAGGAACGATGGGTCGAGCCGCGCATCGGGCCGCACGAGCCGGCGGTAGGCGACGACAGGCGTGAGCTGATCGCTCAAGGCGGATGCTGCGATCGGCACCATCGCGCACCCGCCGGGTGGCACCTCATCCCAGCGCTCGCGTACGAGCGATCCGAACGCCTCTTTCGTGATCGAGAGCGGACCCATCGCGGGCGGGAGTGTAGTGGTAGGTTCGGGGGGTGAGACGACCTCGCCGCCAGCCCGTGGCGCTCCAGGTGGAGCTGATGCCGCTGATCGACGTCGTGTTCCTGCTGCTGACGTTCTTCATTTTCGCCATCGTGCTGACCGCGCCGGTGCGGGTGATGGAGATCACGCTGCCCGAGGCAGGGGCCAGTGGCGAGCGGGCGCGGGGCAGTGTCGTGGTGCTGTCGCTCGCGCCCACCGGCGAGATCCGTCTCGACGGCGAGGTCGTGCCAACGCCCGTGCTCCGTGATCGCCTCACGGCGCTTCAGGAAAGCGACGAACCGCCGCAGCTCGTGCTCGCGATCGACCGCGAGGCGACGGTGGGGGATCAGTTCGAGCTGCTCGACACCGTTGAAGCCGCGGGGTTCCGCGAGTGGAACTTCCTGAGAGAACCGGGCGAGCGGTAGTCGGTGGCGGAGGCTTTTCCAGCCTCCGTGAACGCACACCGACTTTCCGCGGAGGCTGGAAGCCTCCGCCACGGGTCAGCGGAGTGCGTCGGCATCGACACGGAGTGTGCGCCGGATCTCGTCGGTCTTGAACCCCAGCATCTTCGGGCGGATCACGTTCGGCAGCGCGATCACGTCGTACAGCTCGCGCACCACCCCCTCGATCCGCAGCCAGTGCTCGGTGGCGCCCGTGTCGAGGTTGATCACGTGCAGCGCACACCGCGCCTCGGCATCCTTCGCTGCCAGATTGTCGTCGAGCGGGAGTCCTTGGAACGTGCGGTTCTCTCGGGCGGCGCTCAGGCCGACCACGGCGTGGCGACCGATGAAACTGAGGCCGCGAGTAAAACCAGGGCAGAAGGCGACCTCGACGAACGAACGGTCGGACGAGGCGAGATCCACGTACCCGAAGTAGCCGGTGCCCGCGTTGAGCACCCACACGCGGTCGGGGTAGTCCGGGTGCACGCGCGGCGAGTGCGGCATGCTGAGCCCCTCGCACACCACCTCGTTGGTGCGCACATCCATGACCATCCCGCCGCCGTGGCGACGGTCGCGCCACCCGTCGGAGACGTCCGACCGGCTCACCATCGTCACGTACGCGGGCTGTTTGGCCACGGGGTCGAATGCGAGCCCGTTGAGGTGGCACCGGTCTTCCGGTGCGAGCGTGGAGATGAACGGTGGTTTCCAGATGGGCTTGAAGCTGTGCGTGGCGCTGACGGTGCCGAGGCAGTTGAAGAGGGTGACACAGAAGATCGGGGTGCCGTCGGCGGTCAGGTGCATGTCGTGCAGGTCGATATCGCCGGTGGTGAAGCCGGTGACGGGCACGTAGAAGCGGTCGTAACCGTCGGAGGTGGCCTGGCCCGCGGGCAGGTAGTTCTCGAAGCGCCAGAGCTGGTAGAGGCTGGTCATCCACAAGGTCTGTGTATCAGGGGAGGCGCACAGGCCCATGCACCGGTTGAAGGTGCGCTCGAAGGTGGAGAGCTTGCCGTCGGGCTGGAGGCCGATGAGGAAGAACTTGCCGGCTTGGTAGGTGGTGAAGCCGAAGGAGACACGGTGCTGGGCCATCCAGGAGTTGAGCTGCCGTGAACCGGTGAGGATGAGCTTGGGCTCGGGTGACGGGGCGCGCGGGGTCGTCGTGGGGGTGCCAGCGTCCATGATGGGCACGGTATCGGCTCGATCTGCGTTCCGGCCCGTATCGGGCCGGAACCCGAGCGCCGATGGGGCGCGGTCGGTCCGCGCCCGAGCCGGCACGGCCCGGCTCGGGCGGCGTTCTCGAACCGCCCGAAAACCCGCTCGATCGCATAGAATCGTGACCTGCGCCGATCGCCCCCCGCGCCCTTCCCTACGAGGCCCACCGATCTTGTTCGACGACCGCTTCCACCGCGTCAATCTGAGCCCCGACGAGCCCGAGACGCCCGGCTCGGGTGGCGATTCCCCCGGTACCGACATCGGCGCCGTCGTCGAGCTACAGATCGAGGACGAGCTCAAGGACTCGTATCTCACCTACGCCATGAGCACCATCATGGACCGGGCCCTGCCCGATGTCCGCGATGGGCTCAAGCCATCGCAGCGGCGCATCCTCGTCGCGATGAACGATCTGAGTCTGCGGCCGAACCGCAAGCACATCAAGTGCGCGAAGATCGCGGGAGACACCTCCGGCAACTACCACCCGCATGGTGAGTCGATCGTCTACCCGACGCTCGTCAACATGGCGCAGGCGTGGAAGATGCGCGTGCCGCTGATCGACGGGCAGGGCAACTTCGGCTCGATCGATGGCGACCCGCCGGCCGCGATGCGGTACACCGAGGCGCGCCTGCATGTCGCGGCGATGGACATGCTCGAGGACCTGAAGCTCGACACCGTCGACTTTCAGCCCAACTACGACGAGCGTCTCGAGGAGCCGCTCGTGCTCCCGGGCAAGTTTCCCAACCTGCTGATCAACGGCGGTGTGGGCATCGCGGTCGGCATGGCGACGAGCCTGCTGCCGCACAACCCGGGCGAGATCCTCGACGCGATCGTTGCGACGGTCGACAACCCCGATATCACGCTCGCCGAGCTCATCGAGATCGTGCCGGGGCCGGACTTCCCGACCGGCGGCATCATCCGCGGCCGCTCGGGCATCCTCGACGGGTACGCGACCGGGCGAGGCCGCCTTGTTGTTCGCGGCACGGTGCATATCGAGGATGTGAAGGGCTCGGCCTCCAAGCAGCAGATCGTGATCGACGAGATCCCGTATCAGCTCATTCAGCTGACACTTGTCGAGCGGATCGTCGCCGCGGTGAAAGACGAGCGGATCAAGGACATCGTGGACGTGCGCAACGAATCGGGCCGCAACGCCCGATCGCGCATCGTGTGCGAGCTGCGGCGCGGGGCCGACCCGGCGGTGGTCGAGGCGCAGCTGTACAAGTTCACACCGCTGCAGAGCACAATCTCGATCATGAACATCGCGCTGGTCAACCGCCAGCCGCGGACGCTCTCGCTCAAGGAGATGATCCAGCTGTACATCGGCCACCGCGTCGATGTGGTCGAGCGGCGGACCCGTTACCTGCTCCGCGAGGCGCAGAAGAAGGCCCACGTGCTCGAGGGCATGATCTACGCGGTCTGCGACATCGACGAGGTGATCGCCATCATCCGCTCGAGCCGCACGCGGGAGGAGGCGATCAATCGTCTCGCGGCCCGGAAGTTCCGCATCCCACCGGATCACGAGCACGCGCCGAAGATCCCCGCACGCCTGATGGATGTGGCCTCGGCGGACGACGGCGTGTTCCTGACGCGCGTGCAGGCCGAGGCGATCGGGGCGATGCGGCTGATTCAGCTCGTCGGGCTCGAGATCGAACGGCTTGTCGGTGACTACACCAAGCTCGTCGAGGAGATCGAGGGCTACGAGGCGATCCTGGGCGACCGTCAGCTCGTGCTGAACATCATCAAAGATGACTGCGCGGTGATGCGTGAGCGCTACGCCCGCCCACGGCTGACCAAGATCGAGGACTCGGCGGAAGACATCGACATGGCCGCGCTGATCGCGGAGGAAGATGTCGCGGTCACGGTGAGCCACGCGGGGTACATCAAGCGGGTGCCGCTCGCGACCTACAAGGAGCAGAACCGCGGCGGGCGCGGCATCAAGGCCGGTGAGGCCAAGGAAGAAGACTTCATCGAGCACGTGCTGGTCGCCGGCACGCACGACGACCTGCTGGTGTTCACCGACCAGGGCCGTGTGTTCAAGGTGAAGGTCTTCGAGATCCCCGAGATGAGCCGTACGCAGCGGGGGCGGGCGATCGTCAACGTTGTCGAGCTGCGCCCCGGTGAGCGGGCGGTCTCGTTCATGCCGATCAAGGATTTCGAGCGCGGGGAGTACTTCCTGGTGTTCGCCACGGCCCAGGGCAAGATCAAGCGCAGCTCGCTCCAGCTCTACCAGAACGTCAACCGCTCGGGCTTGATCGCGGTCTCGCTCGCTGAGGGCGACGAGCTGATCGGCGTGCGATGGACGGGCGGCGGCGATCACCTGCTGGTCGCGACTGCGAAGGGCATGTCGATCCGGTTCCCCGAGCAGGATGCTCGCGCGATGGGCCGCAACGCGGCCGGCGTGAAGGCGATCGAGCTCGGCCCGGGCGACCGCGTGGTGGGGTTGTCCCGCATCCCCATGCTTGATCCGGAAGACCCCACCGCTGAGGCCGAGCCGGGCCTCGCCCTGCTCACGGTCACCGAGAACGGCTACGGCAAGCGGACCGACCTCCGTGAGTACCTCGTCGCCTCGGAGCAGGAGGACGGCTCGACTACCTTCCGGACGCAGTCACGCGGCGGCAAGGGCCGCATCGACATCCGTACGACCCCGCGCAACGGCCAGACCGTCGCGGCCCGCGAGGTCCGCCAAGGTGATTCGCTCGTGCTTGTCACCCAGCAGGGACTCCTGGTTCGCACCGGTGTGGACCAGATCTCGCAGCTGGGCCGTGCGACGCAGGGGGTTCGCGTGATCAACCTGAAGTCCGGCGACAAGCTCGTGGCCATGGCGGTGATCCCTCCCGCTGAGGACGATGGTGAGGGCGGCGAGACCATCCCTGCCGAGTCGTGAGCGGTTGCTAAACTGCGACTCTCCGAGCCGGAGGCCTCCATGCCCGAGTGGTCCGATCAGATCGAAGTTGTGGATCTGTCCGATGAGCCCGATCTCTCGGAAGACCTGCTAAACACTTACTCCAAACTCGCTGAGATCGAGGATGGGGCGCGTCCGAACCTGGTGCTCGACCTGTCCGGTGTGACGTACCTGAACTCCTCCAACATCGCGCAGATGCTCCGGTTGCGGAAGCTGATGATCGAGAGCGATCGCCGGCTGAAGATCTGCTCGGTGGTCGAGGCGGTGTGGGCGATCATGCTGCTCACCGGGCTCGACAAGGTTTTCGACTTTGCGCCCGACAAGGCGACCGCGATCGCGGGGCTGCAGATCGATCAGAACCAGTGAGGCACTAGGCAGAGGGCATCAGGCATCGGTGTCGGAGCCGCTCCCTCATATTCCGCTCGAGCGCCACACCCCGGCCGTCGAAACGGCCGAGGCGGCCCGTGCGTTCCACGAGGTGATGCGCACGCGGCGATCGGTGCGTGAGTTCTCCGATCGGCCGGTGCCGCGCGAGACCATCGAGTGGATCGTGCGTGCTGCGGCCACCGGCCCAACGGGCGCGAACAAGCAGCCGTACCGGTTTGTGTGCGTCGACGACCCGGCGATCAAACGCGAGATCCGGCTCGCTGCCGAGGCGGAGGAGCGCGAGTTCTACGAGCGCCGCGCCTCGCAGCGGTGGCTCGACGATCTCGCCCCGCTCGGCACCGATGCGTCCAAGCCCTTCCTCGAGATTGCGCCGTGGGTGATCGTCGTGTTCGCCCTCGCGAAGGACGACGACGGCGGGCAGGTGTACTACCGGGAGGAATCGGTGGGCATCGCGGTGGGGCTGGCGATCGCAGCGATCCACCACGCGGGGCTGGTGACGCTCACGCACACACCGAGCCCGATGAAGTTCCTGTGCGAGGTGCTGGGACGGCCGGAGCACGAACGGCCATTCGTGGTGCTGCCGGTGGGGTACCCAGCGGAGGGCGCGACGGTGCCGGCGATCACGAAGAAGCCGATCGGGCAGGTGATGGTGGTGAACCGGGGGGAGTGATGAGCGCGAGCTAGTCCACGCCGGCCGGAAGATGCCCGAGCGTTGGGGGTTCGTACGATCGGGTGCAGCGCTCGACAGTTCCGCGGCGACACGCCGCGGCTCGTGGGTTGTTGGCCGGCGAGACGCGTTTGTCGATCAGTTCTTCCACACCAGCGTCGGCTTGCGGTCGCCCGCGACCACATCGATCCGCCGCACCGGGGTGCTCGTCGGGGCTCGCTTGACCGTCTCGGGATCGGCCTCGATCTCGTCGGCGATCTGCTCCATCACGCGGGCGAACCGCTCGAGCACGTACCTCGGCTCGGTCTCCGTCGGCTCGACCATCAGGCAGTTCACGATCGGCCAGTGCATCGTCGGCGCGTGGATGCCGTAGTCGAGCAGCCGCTTGGCGATGTCGTCGAGCTTGATGCCGTGGTCGAGCAGCTTCTTGGGCACGGTCACAAACTCGTGGGCCGCGAAGCGGTGCTCGGCGGGTTCGAAGAAGGGCATCTCGAACCGCGATTTCATAAGTGCCGCGATGTAGTTCGCGTTGAGCACCGCCTGCTCGGCGACCTCGCGCAGGCCGACCGGGCCGCACGCGCGGATGTACGCCCAGCACCGCACCATGATGCCGAACTGCGTGATGAAACTCCGCACCTTGCCGATGCTCTTGGGCCGGTTCGAGTCGAGGAAGTACCGCCCATCGGCGTCCTTCTCGATCTGCGGCACGGGCAGGTAGGGCGCCAGGAAGTCGCGCACCACGATGGGCCCGCCGCCCGGCCCGCCGCACCCGTGCGGTGTCGAGAAGGTCTTGTGCACGTTGTAGTGCATCATGTCGGCGCCGAAGAGACCCGGCGTGGTCTTGCCGAGCACGGCGTTCATGTTCGCGCCGTCGAGGTAGACGAGGCCGCCGACGGAGTGGATCAGGTCCGAGACCTCGTGGATGTACTTGTCGAACAGCCCGTTGGTGTTCGGGTTGGTGATCATGATGCCGGCGATCTGGTCTTCGCCGTGCTTGTCGATCTGAGCCTTCACATCGTCGAGGTCGGTGTAGCCCTGGGGTGTGACCTTGACCATCACCGCACCGGCGCCGCACATGGCGCACGAGGCGGGGTTGGTGCCGTGAGCGTTGGACGGGGCAAAGACGACGGTCCGCTGGGCCTGGCCCTGGTCGCGGAAGTAGGCCCGCATGACCTTGAGCGCCGTGAACTCGCCGTGCGCACCCGCAGCGGGCTGGAGCGAGGCCTCGTCGAGCCCGGCGATGGTCTCGAGCATCGTGCGGGTCTCGTAGAGCATCGCGAGGGCGCCCTGGATGTCATCGTCGTCCTGCAGCGGGTGGAGCTGCGCGAAACCTGGGTGGGCCGCGGCGTACTCGTTGATCCGCGGGTTGTACTTCATGGTGCAGGAGCCGAGCGGATAGAAGTTCCCGTCGATGGAGAAGTTCCGCTGACTGAGGTGGGTGTAGTGGCGGATGACGGGCAGCTGCGCGAGCGCGGGCCAGGCGGGCGCATCGCCGGCGAGGTTACTCGGCACGGTCGTCTGGGGTACATCCAGCGCGGGGAGGGTGATGGCGCGCGCACCGGGCGAGTCCTTCTCGAAGATCGTCGGCAGCGCCTCGTGGGCCTTCCGCGGCAACTCGTGCTCGCGGGTCCGCGGGTTGAGGTCGGCGGTGGTGGTCTGGTTGTGGTCGATTGTGGTCATGTCTGTGATCCGAGGCGGTGGCGGAGGCATCTTGCCTCCGCGTCAGCAGGCCGAATGTCCGCGGAGGCAAGATGCCTCCGCCACCGATTTGGGTACTTCCTAGCTCTTCGCGGCCTCCTTGAGGCACTTGAGCAGCAGTTCCATCTCGTCCTTGGTTCGTTTTTCGGTGACCGCGATGAGGAGTGACTGCGTGCTGCCCTCGCCGCCGAGCCGCTCGCTCGCCAGCGCGACACCGGGGAGCAGACCCATCGCCTTGCCGTGGCGGATCACACGCTCACCGGGCACCGGGCATCGCACGACGAACTCATTGAAGAACGCACCCTCTTGGGCAGCGGTGTGCTGCAGTTCGTACCCCTCGAGTGCCGCGATCTCCTTGGCCAGCCAGTGGGCCTTGTGCCAGCACTGCTCGGCGAGTTCGCGGATGCCCTCGCGGCCCATCGCGGTCATGAACATCGTCGCGCGGAGTGCGAGCAGGCCCTGATTTGTGCACACGTTCGATGTGGCCTTGGCCCCTCGGATGTGCTGCTCGCGAGTCTGGAGCGCGAGGCAGAACACGCGTCGTCCGTCCGCGTCGACCGTCTGGCCCACCAGCCGGCCCGGCATCTTGCGTGTGAACTTGTCCTTCGCGGCGAACAGGCCGAGGTACGGCCCGCCGAGTTGAAGCGGGATGCCCAGCGGCTGGCCCTCGCCCGCGGCCACATCCGCCCCACAGTCACCGGGGCTCTTGAGCAGGGCGCACGCGATGGGGTTGAACACCGCGACCGCCACCGGCTCGGCGCCGGCCCGCTCGCCCTCGCGCCCCTTGGCTGCTGCAAAGCACCCGGACCAGTCCTCGATGAGTCCGAAGCGGTTGGGCGACTGGAGCACCAGGCACGCGGTGCGGTCGTCGGCGAGGCTCGCCACCTCCGCTGGATCGATCAGCCCGTCTCGTGCCGGCACGGTCATCACCTCGACGGGCAAGTCGGCGGTGACGGTCTCAATGACCTTGCGGTAGTCGGGATGGAGTGTCTCGGCGACGAGAATCCCGGTCTTGCCGGTGACGTTGATCGCCATCAGGACGCCTTCAGCGGTCGCGCTCGCGCCCTCGTAGAGCGAGGCGTTGGCGATGTCCATGCCTGTCAGCCGCGCGATCTGCGTCTGGAACTCGAAGAAGGCCTGCAGCGAGCCCTGGCTCGCCTCGCCTTGGTACGGCGTGTAGGCGGTCAGGAACTCGCCGCGCGTGATCATCTGGTCGATGAACGCCGGGATGAAATGGTCGTACGCGCCGCCACCTATGAAGCAGGCGTGCGTGTGCGGCCCGACGTTGGACGAGGCGAGCGACTGCACTTCCCGCTGCAGCTCGAGTTCTGAGAGCGCGGGCGGGAGATCGAGCTCGCCTTGCACGCGGCTTGTCGTCGGGATGACCGCGAACAGTTCATCGATCGAGGAGATGCCGATCGTGTCGAGCATCTCCTGTTGCTGCGCGGGCGATGTGGAGGTGTAGTTCATCGTGGATGATTCTCGCGACATGGGCGAGCCGATGCTCGTGTATGCGGCATCGGCGTCCGGTGCTTCGAATAATGACTGTATGCGGATGAAGCGATGAAGAGAAGTTCTGAACGACCCGCGAATGTGCCGAAGATTGTTCGGAGATTCTGGTGTTGTGCCGCTTTGGCTGCGGCACTTCTCGGCGGGTTCGCACTCGCAGCATGCACTGGTCTGTCATCCGAGGCGCGCTGGCCCACCCCACTCGAGCGCATCACCACGCACGCATCGTTCGTGGCCGATCCCGCCCTCAACGGACGCCGGCCGGGCACACCCGGCCACGAGCGTGCTGCGGCGTACCTGGTCGAGCACCTCGAGTCGATCGGGCTCGAGCCGGCGTTCGTCGATGCCGACGGCGGGTTGACCTATCGGCAGTGGTTCCGCATCGGCGAGTCGGGCCCGACCGTGGCGAACATCGCGGGTGTTATCCCGGGTCGGGGCGAGCTCGCCGATCGATACATCGTGCTCGGGGCCCACTACGACCACATCGGCCACGGCGATGGCCCGCGGCTCATCCGTGATCGGACGCGCGGGGGTGATGTACACCCCGGGGCAGATGACAACGCGAGCGGGGTCGCCGCACTGCTCGCAGCGGCCGAGATGACACATCGCCGGCGCACCAACAGGGCACGCCCGGTGGACCCGAGGTCATCGATGCCCCCGCCGCCGCAACGATCGGTCCTGGTCACGTTCTTCACCGCGGAGGAAGCGGGCCTTGTCGGATCGCGTTACCTGCTCGATGCGTCGCGATTCGGGGCAGCGAATGTCGACGCGATGATCAACCTCGACATGGTCGGCAGGCTCGACGACCAGTCGACGCTGCACGTGTGGGGCGTTGGTACCGCGAGTGACAACCAGTGGGTGGTGGTGACCGACCTCGCCGAGGGGGTCGGGTTCGAGGTGGTCGGTGAGCCCAGCGGGTGGGGACCGAGCGACTACGCGAGCTTCACCGATGCCGGCATCCCCGCGATCCACCTGATCACACTCAACAACGATGACTACCACACACCCGACGACACGTTCGCTCGTCTCAATCTTGAGGGCATCGCGCGGGTTGCTGAGCTCGTGAATCTGATGGTGCCGTTCCTGGACGATGTGCTGCCGTTCCGGTTTGCCGAGACCGGTCCGATGCCGCACCCGTTCGACGCCGGCACCCCCCCTGTGTCCGGGGCAGCACGCTCCGGCTCGCTCGTGCCTGTGGATCGGTAGACTTGAGTTCATGCTTCGCGTCTGCTTTTCCACCGTCGCCTGCCCGGACTGGACGCTCGACCGCGTGTGCACCTTCGGTGCCGAGCGGGGGTTCGCCGGTGTCGAGTTCCGCACCGCGGGCACCCGCGGTGGCGAGTTCGCTGCGGATCCGGCCCTGACCGATGGTGCCAAGGTCCGCCGGGTGCTCGACGATGCCGCCATCCAAGCGGCCTGCCTCGCGACCTCGCTCACGCTCGATCGTCCGATCCTGCCGCCGGTGCTCGGCCGCATCCTGCCGCCCGCCCAGGAAGATGTGCGTGAGGGGCGGAGCCTGATCGATATCTCGGTCGAGGCGGGGTGCGAACTCGTGCGGGTCTATCCGTTCCGGATGCACAACAACGAGCGGCGGAGTTCCGCGCTGGTGCGCATCTGCGACCGCCTTGCGAAGGTCGTGGACCACACGCGGCACAAGAACGTGCGTGTGGTGCTCGAGAACGGTGGCGACTTCGGCAAAGCCGAGGATCTTGCGGGCATTCTCGCGTCGGTTGGTCACCCCAATCTCTCAGCCGCATACGACATCGCCTATGCCGCGCAGGCGGGTGATGACCCGGTCGACGGCGTGCGTTTGCTTGGCCCGGATCTTGCCCTGCTTCGCTTGCGTGATCGTGACGACGCCGGCTTGCCCATCGAGCTCGGCAAGGGTGTGCTGCCGTGCGCACAGGCGGTTGGTGCAATCGCGGAGACCAGCCCGGACGCATGGGTGAGCACCACGTGGGATCGCGCGTGGCTCGGGACGAACGAGTTGCCCGGGCCCGATCGCGCGATCGCGCACGATGCCGAGCGGATCATGCAATGGGCCGGCGGCGCCAGGCTTGCGGGGGCAGCGTAGAAACCGTTGGCTGGGCGCCGTAGTACTTGCGCAGCAAGAACCATCGGGTGCCAACGCCTGCTTCTCGCTCCGCGAGTAGCAGGGCACCCTGCATACAGGCTCAGGGTGAAGCCATGACCCTCGGCGACGAGATCGTCCAACTCGCCACCACCGGGCTTGGCTTTGCCCTCGGTGGTGTGTGCGAGGCCGCACCCACTTCGTACCGCGATCACCTCGACGACTGGCTCGGTGCGGGCAAGCATGCCGAGATGGGCTGGCTTGTGGACAACGTGGATGTGCGTGCCGACCCGCGGGTGTTCCTGCCCGGGTGCCGGAGCCTCATCATGGTCGCGGATCAGTACCACACACGGAACGACCCGCCGGACGAGATGCGTGCGGGTGTCGGACGCGTGGCGCGGTACGCGCGGGGCGACGACTACCACCGGGTGATGAAGAAGCGGGTGCATGAGCTATGCGATCAGCTGCGCGGGCGATTCCCTGAGGAGACCTTCCGAGCGTTCGTCGACACCGCACCGGTGCTCGAGCGGGAGCACGCAGCGAGGGCTGGGCTCGGGTGGGTCGGCAAGCACACGCTGCTCATTCACCCCGAGCGTGGCAGTTGGTTGGTGCTGGGCGGCATTGCGACCACGCTCGCGATCGAACCGCCCGCGGGGCAGGCGGCGGTCGACGATCACTGTGGCACGTGCGCACGGTGCATCGAGGCCTGTCCAACCGGCGCCATCACGCCGCACTCGGTCGACGCGTCGCGGTGCATCAGCTACCTGACGATCGAGCATCGCTCGGCGATCGACGCGGAGCTCGGTGCGGCGTTCGGGGATTGGCTGTTCGGGTGCGACATCTGCCAGGAGGTCTGCCCGCACAACTCGCCGCGGGATCTTGCCGGCGGTGTCGAGATCGGTGAGCGGTACGCCGCGTACGAGCCTCGTCGGACCGGGTTCGAGTTGCTCGAGGTGCTCGGGTGGAGCGAGGACGACCGCCGGGCGGCCCTGACCCGCTCTGCGATGAAGCGGGCGAAGCTTGAGATGTGGAGGCGGAATGCCGAGACGGTTCGGCGTGGCGGATGAGCCAGGAAAAACCGCAACCGCAGGACGCCTCGGGGGTACCCTGCGAGCGATGACGACCCTACCAACCGAAGCGCAAACACCGGGGGCTGATGTCCAGGCCATCACCGCTGAGGTAAATCAGCAGGTCACCACCGCCAACCGGATCGCGGACGCGGTGGGTGCGCGGGTGATCGGGCAGGAGGCGATGGTCGAGGGGCTGCTTGTGGGCCTGCTGACCAACGGCCACGTGCTGCTCGAGGGCGTGCCCGGGCTCGCGAAGACGCTGACGATCTCGACGGTGGCCCAGGCGATCGATGCACCGTTCGCACGGTTGCAGTTCACGCCCGACCTGCTGCCCGCCGACCTGATCGGCACGCTCATCTACAACCCGCGCGACGGGGTGTTCGAGCCGAAGAAGGGCCCGATCTTCGCGAGCTTGGTGCTGGCTGACGAGATCAACCGGGCGCCGGCGAAGGTGCAGTCTGCCCTGCTCGAGGCGATGCAGGAGCGGCAGGTGACGATCGGGGATCAGACGTACCCGCTTCCCGAGCCATTCTTGGTGATGGCGACACAGAACCCGGTGGAGCAGGAGGGCACGTACCCGCTGCCCGAGGCACAGGTCGACCGGTTCATGCTCAAGCTGACGGTGGGCTACCCCGGCAAGGCCGACGAGCGCCGCGTGCTCGACCTGATGGCCAGCACCGAGAAGCCCGAGCCGATCTCACCGGTGGCGACCCTCACCGACATCATCGCGGCGCGGCACACTGTGAACCGTATCTACGTGGACACGAAGATCCGTGATTACGTGGTCGAGCTCGTGCACGCCACGCGGAACCCGACCGAGGTCGGCCTCGACGGGCTCGACCGCTTGATCGACTTCGGCGCGAGCCCTCGCGCGACGATCGCGCTCACGCTCGCGGGCAAGGCGCGGGCCTTCCTCGCCGGGCGAGGGTTCGTGACGCCTCAGGATGTGAAGGGCATCGCCGCGGAGGTGCTGCGGCACCGCGTGATCCCGAGCTACGAGGCGGAGGCGGAGGGGATGAGCGCCGACGAGATCGTGCAGCGTGTGCTCGACCATGTGCCGGTGCCGTGAGCAGCTCATCCCACTGATGCCTGGTGCCCGATCCCTGATGACCTGACGCCATGCTCCCCGACGAACTCATCGCCAAAGTCCGCCGGCTCGAGATCCTCACCCGCCGGTCCGTCTCCGAGGTCTTCTCGGGCGACTATTCGTCCGCCTTCCGCGGGCGGGGCATGGAGTTCGACGAGGTCCGCAAGTATCAGCCCGGCGACGATGTGCGGTCGATCGACTGGAATGTGACGGCTCGCACCGGTGAGCCGTTCGTCAAGCGATTCGTCGAGGAGCGTGAGCTGACGGTGATGCTCGCGGTCGATCTGTCGGCCTCCGGCACGTTCGGCTCGCTCGTGCGCCGCAAGAACGAGACCGCAGCGGAACTGTGCGGTGTGCTGGCGTTCGTGGCCGCGCGGAACAACGACAAGGTGGGGCTCACGATCTTTACAGACGAAGTCGAGCTGTTCGTGCCACCCCGCAAGGGCCGGTCGCACGTGCTGCGGATTATCCGGGAGGTGCTGGAGTTCTCCCCGCGTGGCACAGGCACGAGGCTGACCGCTGCGACCGATCACCTCTCGCGTGTGCTCAAGCGTCGGGCGGTGGTGTTCTTCATGAGCGACTTCTTGACGGATGAGCCGTTCGAGCGGTCGATGTCGGTCCTCGCGCAGAAGCATGATGTGGTGGCGCTGACCATCGAAGACCCGGCCGAGCGAAGGCTCCCATCGCTCGCGCTGCTCGACCTGGTCGACGCCGAGACGGGCCAGCGGATCGTGTTCGACGCGGGCAGCCCCGTGCTGCGGCGCCGGCACGCGCACCGGGCCGCGGCGCGGCGCGAGCAGCTCGAGACGCACTTCCGTCGCACAGGCGTCGATCACGCCCGCATCGAAACCGGGAGTGACTACACCCACGAGCTCACCGAGCTGTTCCGCACGCGGGAGGCCCGGCGATGACGCGGTGGTGGGTGCTGGTTCTGGCGGCGTCGTTGTTGCCGGGTGGGTGCCGCGAGGCCGGCACCGGCCAGGGTAGCTCCGGCGCCGCGGTCAGTCGCATCGACGAACAGGTGGGCCCCATCCGCGCCGCCAGGCTGAGCGTGACCCCGCCCGCGGGCACCGCGGCCGATGCGTTTTCGGTACACCTGCGGGTCGTGCTGAGCGCGGGGGCCGAAGCCGTCGAGCCCGAGGGCGAGTCGGGATGGGGGCAGGCGATCGAGCTGCCCGCCGAGTGGCGGTTGATCGGCGAGGGCTTCGCGTCGTCAACCGAAGCCGTCGCCGATGGCACCGTGGTGGTCGTCGTGGCGGATGCGGCACCGCTCGCCGGCTCGTACGAGGTCGGGCCGGCCACTGTTGTGGCGCGCGACGAAGCGGGCGTGGAGACCACGCTCTCGCTCCCGCCGGTCGCGGTCGAGGTGCGATCGGTCTTGCCCGAGGGGCACACGGGCGCGTGGGATCCGGAGCAAGGCGAGCTTGGGGCGCCGGTGCGGCTCCCGTGGTGGTGGATCGCGGGTGGCGTGCTCGTGCTCGGGGCAGTTATCGCGAGCGCGGCAGTGGCCGTTCGCGTGCTGATGAAACGTGCCTCGCAGCCGAAGCGTGTGCTGCCGCACACGGTGGCCATCGAGGAACTTCGCGCGCTCGAGGCAACCTTCGCGATCGCACAAGACTGGTCGGTACCCATCGCGCGGCTCAGCGAGATCGCCCGCGCATACGTCGAGCACCGGTACGACATCCACGCGCCGGAGCGGACCACCGAGGAGTTCCTCCGCGAGGCATCCTCCACCGGGCACATCGGCGAGGACGACCGCGAGCAGCTCGGCGCGTTTCTCAACCGGTGCGACCTCGTGAAGTTCGCCCGGCACCAGGCACAGGGCGACGAGGTCCGCTCCGCAGCGGGCGATATCCGCGCCTTCGTCGACCGATCGGCCACCGAACGCGTCGCGCTGCTCGTCGATCGCCGAGGGCGGATCGTCGGTCGCGAGGAGCGCGGCGCATGAGCGAGCTGATGTCACTGTTCGAGTGGTCGTCGGAAGACCGGTTCGCCGAGCCGCGCTGGCTGCTCGCGGGGCTCGCGGTCGCGGCGGTGCTGATGGTGCGGCGGGTGATGGTGCGTCGTCCCGCAGCGGTGTACTCGTCGCTGCTCGATCTGGCGGGCGCCGGTCGCGGCCTGCGGGCAGCGATGCGGTGGCTCCCGGGGGTCATGCTCTGGATGGGTGCGGCGCTGCTCGTGGTCGCGCTCGCTCGACCGCAGAGCGGCCGCGGCGAGGAGAGCACCACGACGGAAGGCGTCGCGATCGTGATGACGGTCGACCGGTCCAACTCGATGAGCCAGCAGATGCGTTTCGACGGGCGGATGGCCCGACGGATCGATGTCGTCAAGCAGGTGCTCGCCGAGTTCGTCCTGGGGAACGACGAGGGGCTCGAGGGCCGTCCGAATGACCTCATCGGGCTCGTGAGCTTTACCGCCTATGCCGATACCGTGGCGCCGCTGTCCTCGCAGCACGACACGCTCGTGCAGCTGGCATACCAGATCCCGTTGGATGCCGGTGATCGTCTGAGCGGGACCGCTGGCACAGCGATCGGCGACGGGCTGGCGCTCGCGGCGGCGCGGTTGGTCGAGGGTGAGAAGTCGCTGGCTGCGGCGCGCGACGACGAGTTCGAACTCACGAGCAAAGTCATCGTGCTGCTGACCGATGGCCAGGAGAATATGGGTGAGATCGCCGCAGCTGCGGCAGCGGAGATCGCCCGCGAGCTCGAGATCAAGATCTATCCCATCGCCATCGGGAGCGACCCGGTCGACCTTGCGGTCCTGCGGACGATCGCCGAGCGGACCGGCGGTGAGTTTGCGCTCGCGCGCGATGGCGAGGAACTCCGCGAGATCTACGAGCGGATCGACGAGCTCGAGCGGAGCACCGTCGAATCGGTCACGTACACGAGTTACACGGAGCGGTTCATGCCGATCGCGGTCCTGGCGCTCGTGCTCATCGCGTGTGCCACGCTGCTCGATGCCACGCTGCTGCGGAGGTTGCCGTGACCTTCGGTTCACTTCTCGAGTTCATCGAGCAACTGCGGTTTGCCGACAGCTCGTGGCTCAGCGTGCTGATCGTGGCACCGATTGCGCTCGCGCTCCTTGCCCTGGAGTTGGTGCTCCGCCGCCGGGCGATGCGCAGGTTGTTCTCGACCGATCTGCGGCGCGCGCTCGGTGGGAACGCGAGCCTGTGGCGCCGGCTGACACGCGCGACGCTCCGCGTGGTGGCGATCTCGGCGGTGCTGGTTGCTCTCGCTCGGCCGCAGACACCGGGCGAGGAGCGAGAGGTCGAGGCCGAGGGCCGTGAGGTGGTGTTCGTGGTTGATGTGTCTCGGAGCATGCTCGCGCGGGACCTTCGGCCGAATCGCCTCGAGCAGGCCAAGCTGTGGATCCTGGATGCGCTGTCGGCTTCTCAGGGTGACCGCTTCGGCATGGTGGCCTTCGCGGGCGAGCCGGTAATCGTGGCGCCGCTCACGAGCGATGTCACGTTCTTGTCGCTCGTCGTCAACGAACTCTCACCGCTCTCGGTCGGCCGCGGCGGTACCAACATCGGTGATGCGGTCCGGCTCGCGGTGCAGAACGTGCTTGGCGTGGCGGAGGGCGAGGACGACCGCGTGGACCCGGCATCGCGCGGCGGGCGTGACCTGATCCTCATCACCGATGGCGAGGACCACGGCACGCTCCCCGTCGAGGCGGCCAAGGCCGCAGCGGCCGCGGGCGTGCGGATCATCGCGATCGGCATCGGCGACGAGGGCCGCGGCACAACGATCGAACTCGAGGCCGGCGACGGCCGGACCAGGCCGCTCCGGCACGAGGGCGAGGTCGTCTACTCGCGGCTCGACGCGGACACGCTGCGAGAAATGGCCTTGGCAACCAGGGCACTCGGGGGGCGGTACTTCAACGTCGCGACGGGCACCATCCGGCTCGACGAGGTCTACCGTGAGCTGGTCCGAGACGCCGAGCGGAGGCACCTGGGCGCGGTCACCGTGGTGGAGCACCGGGAGTGGTTTCAATGGGCCATGGCAGCGGCCCTGGCGTTGATATTGATCGAGGGGCTGATCGGAGAACGAGGTCGGCGTGGCTAAGAACGTGACAACCTCGGGCACCAACGGGTTGATGAGCGGTCTCATCGCTGCGCTGGCTGTGGGTCTCGCGTCTCCTGCGTTGGCGCAGGCCGGCACCTCACGCGATGCCGCGGCGCTCATCCGTGACGGGAACGCCCTACTCGTCGACGGCGGCACGGGTGAGGCACTCGAGCGGTACCGCGAAGCGGTACGTCTGAGCACGGACCTTGGCGATGGCGAGCTTCGTGCTGTCGCCGAGCACAACGAGGCCCTGGCGCTCTACCGGCTCGGCGAGTTCGCGCAGGCGGAGGCGATCTTCCGGCGCCTCGCGGCGACCCGTGCCAACCGCGCGGGCGCATCCGAGGCGCTTGTTGCGCGATCGACCTACAACCTGGGCCGGACGATCGCGGAGCGAGTGGAGCGTGAGCAGGTCGCCCAGCTCGATGGGCTGTCTCCGGAGGCTCGCTTCGGTCAGGTGCCCGTCGACGAAGCGCTCGCCGAGTACGAATCGGAGGCCGCCCGGATCGTCGAGCGCTTGAGCGATGCCGGCGAGCGATTCCGTACCGCCCGCTCGCTCGATCCCAAGGCGGAGGATGCAGCACGGAACATCGAGCTGATCGGCGGACGCATTGCCGAGATTAACGCCATGGTCGAGCACCAACGCGAGCTCGCCGAGCAGCTCCGTGAACTCGAACAGCAGCAGCAACAGCAGGATCAGCAAGGCGACGAACACCAGAACCAAGACACCGAGCACCAACGCGAGGACGATCACCAGCAACAGGACCAACAGGGCGAGCAGAGCCGGCAACGCCAAGACAACCAGCACCAGGGCGAGCAGGACAGCCAAGGCGAGCAACCGCAACAGCCGTCGCCGGATGGCGAATCATCATCGTCATCAGCCGACCAACCACCGCAACCGGGTGACCAAGCGCAGGGCACCGAGCCCGGCGAGCCCACCGGCGACGATCGCCCCGAACACCAACCATCCCCGGGTGAGCTCGATCAGCTCGAGCAGGATGGCGCGGAGCCGCAAGCGATGGGTGAGGTGCCCGAACTCGTCGAGGGGCCCGAGTCGGCCGAGTACGGCGAGCTGATGGACGAAGAGCAAGGAAATCCACTCGCGGACCTCCCGCCCGATCTGCTCGCACTGCTCCAGCGGATCTTGGATCAGGAGGCGCAGAACCGCGAGCGCTTCCATCATGGCAGAGCGCAGCGCGGCGATGTGGAGCGTGACTGGTGAGAGCTGTGGTAGGCGTTCAACTTTGTCGTGGAGTCCGCTGGCTCACTCTGGCGGTGGCGCTCCTTGCAGTGGTCTTTGTTGCGCCGTCGGGGCACGCGGCCACAGATGTCCGCTTCTCGCTCTCATCACAGAGCGTGCGTGTCGGGCAGCCGGTGCGCCTCTCGATCGAGGCCGACAACGCGCAGACCATCGAAACAATCCAGTGGCCCGACACACAGGGGCTGTCCGTCGCCGGCCCCTCCGCGGGCTCGAGTGAGCGCTTCAGTCAAACGGTTGTGAATGGGCGTGTGCGCACGAACCGGGTCGTCACGCTTGTTCACACCTATACGTTCACTCCGAGCGAGCCTGGTGAATATGACCTTGGGTCGGTCGCGGTCGTGGTCGATGGGAGTGAATACCGATCTGGACGGGTGCGGTTCCGAGCCGAAGACCTACCGACGCAGCAGGGACTCGGGCTCCTTGTCGAGCCATCGAAACACACCGCGTACGTCGGTGAGCCGATCGATCTGAGTCTCAGCATCGTGACACCGGCCCAGACCCGGGCGGCGGGGGTCAACATTCTTTGGTCGCTCGATGAGGCACCGGTTCGTATCGAGGCTGCGCCGCAGACCGCGTCGCGTCCATCGGTGGGGAACCTTCGGGTGCTCGGCATCTCTGTCCCGGTGTACGAGACAACTCGAAGCGGCGCTCGGGTGTACACGATGCGCTTCCGTCTGACTCCGACCGAACCAGGTCGTCTCGACCTCGGTCGGGCCGAGTTGCGGACTCACCTCGAGCGCGGCGTCTTCGCCCGAAGATTCGGTCCGTTCCGCGCGTTCGCCGAGCCGCTCGCGCTCGATGTCCGCCCACTCCCCGAAGCCGGGCAACCACCACGCTTCGATGGCATCCTCGGCCGGGTCTCGGTGCATACCTCGGCCACGCCAAAGAGCGCCCGCGTTGGTGAGCCGATCACGCTCGATGTACGCATCAGCGGGCCTGGGGCCGCGTCGGTCTTCGAGCCGCCCGATCTTGACGAACTGCTCTCTCACGCGTTCATTGTTGCCGAGCAGCCGCAGTCGCGCGGGGTTGGCACCAACTCGGTCGCCTTCTCGTACCTCCTCCGCCCCCGGACCGACGAGGTCGACCGCATCCCGGCCGTCGAGCTGTCGTACTTCGACACGGAGCGTGCCAGCTACGGCGTGGGGCGAAGCTCGGCCATCCCGATCGAGGTCGAGGCCAACCGCATCGTGGGCTTTGAGGACTCCATCGGTGCGCTCACAGAGGGCGGCGGTCTGTCGCTCGAAGCGCTCGCCGATGGGCTTGCAGCGAACGTCGTCGATCCCGATCGACTCCGTCGCAATCACCGGGCCGATGTCTTCGAGCTGGTGCGCTCGCCGGTCGTTGTGACCGCTGTGGCCGCGCCGCCGGCTCTGTTCGCAGCATCGTTCGTGTTCGGTGCGGTTCGTCGACGCGCCGCGGGCCGCGGCGCGTCGTGCGCACAAGCTGGTGCGCTCGCTCGTCGCCGGCTCTCTGAGGCCACGGATCGCAACGACCCCGACGCGGCAGCGGGCGCACTGGCGGCGTACATCGGTGCACGTCTGGCTCGCCCCGCCGGCGCACTCGACGCCGCCGAGTGCCTCGACTTCACGGATCGCCGTGCCCCAACTGCTCGGGCCGAGGTCGAGGCGTTGCTCGGTGCCTGCGATGCAGCCCGGTACGGCTCCCACCCCCCCGAGACGGCGCTCGTCGACCAGGCCGAGCGGGTGATCACGGCACTGCAGAAGGAGTCGGCATGAGCACGCCGCCGACGGCCATCCACGGTGTGGTGATCGCGTTGCTCACCTTCTTTGGGCTTGCGTTACCAGGTTGGGCGCAGACGCAGGTTGATCTGGAAGAACTCGCTGTGAATGCTGCGGAGTCGTATCGCGCCGGTGTGGAGCGCGCCGACGAGGATCCGGACGAGTCGCAGAGGCTCTTTCGGCGGAGCATTGCGCTGCACGAGCAGATGCTCGACCGCGCGGGGTTCGAGAACGGGTACATCTACTACAACATCGCGAACGCGTATCAGCGTCTCGGTGAACGCGGACGGGCCATCGTGGCGTATCGTCGCGCCGAGCGGACGCTCGGTGAGTGGCCGAGCCTCCAAGCCAATCTCGCGTTTGCGAGAGCTGGTGTGGGTGGGCCGCCGCCCGCGGACCGCCCTTGGATCGCGCGGACGCTTCGTGGGCACGAGCGGGTGAGTACGCCTGTCCGCCTGTGGGCCGCGTTGGTGATCGCCGGCGCGGGGTGGTGCGTGCTGGCGGTCCGTGTTGCGGGGGTTGCACGGCCGGCGTGGGGCATCGGCGTCGCGATGCTGCTGCTCTCGACCGTGCCCGCGGGGTCGCTCGCGGTACAGGTCGTCACCGCGCCGCCGCCCGGGGCGGTGGTGGTCGCGGACGAGGTGCTCGCTCGGCTCGGCCCCTCGGAGTCTGGGTATGAGCCCGCGTTTAACGCGCCGCTGGTCGAGGGCGTGGAGCTCCGCGTGCTCGAGCGCCGGGGTGCTTGGCTGCTGGTGCAGCTCGATGCGGGTGGATCCGGCTGGGTGCCTGTGAGCGCGGTCGAGCTCGTCGAGCCACCCACCGAGACCGATACACTCGCGAGGTGACCGCTCTCCCTTTGTTGTCAATCGTATGAGCCTGAAACGGGCGATCCGTCGGATGCGCGTGCGCCTGGGGCCGCAGGGTCCCCTCGTGCTGCGGCTGCACTCCGAACTCGAGGGCCAGCTCTCGATGGAGGAGGTCCGCTTCCTGCTGACCACCGCCCGCGGCCGTCGCACGATCGTCGAGATCGGGTCGTTCCGCGGCAAGTCGACCGTCATTCTCGCGCTCGGCTCCACGGATGTGAACGGCCACGTGACCGCGATCGATCCGCACATCCGCACCGCAGCGAGCGGCACCGACTACGGCCCCGCCGACCTCGAGGCGTTCCATGGCACCGTGGATCGGTGGGCGGTCGGTGACCGCATCGAGCACCTCACGGTCCGCTCGGAAGACGCTCGGCCGCGCTGGTCAGCAGATCGTCCGATCGACCTGCTCTGGATCGACGGCGATCACACGTACGAGGGCGTTCGCCGCGATCTCGACGACTGGCGCGAACTGGTCGGACCGAGTGGCATCATCGCGTGTCACGATTTCACACACTGCGAGGGTGTGCGCCGGGCGTGGGAGGAAACGGTGCGCAGCGCGACCGAGCGATGGACCGAGGGCCGGGCCGTCCGGAGCATCGTGTGGGCCACACGGGTGGGGTGATGCCCACGGTCTTCATGGGTGCTCGAGCGGGTGCGTGGGTGTTATGTGCCTGAATCTTCGCGTTGCTCAGATTCGGCGTCCGTGTTGCCCGGCGGTGTGGATGTGTCGGTTGCGTCAACGGGTTCGCCTTCGACGGTCAAGCGCATCGGGTGCCCATGCCACGCGTTCACGCCGCCGGTGTACTGCTCGTCGAGCAGCGCCGTGACATCACCCATCGTGCCATCGGCTGGGACCCAGCTCCCGTTGACATCGGGGAAGTCGACCGAGCAGTTGGCGCACTTTTTGTCGCTCCGGAACCGGATCGGGCACCAGAAGCTCTCGACATTGCGCAGCATCTCGCCGCCGAGCGACCAGATGCCCGTCATCCAGTCGCAGTACAGGCACCAGATCAGATCGTGTCCGACGAGCCCGTCGAACTTGTGCCGGCTGACGTTCACCCACTCGCTGTGCGTGTAGCTCGGCAGCTTCACGAGCCAGGTGAGCGGCGGGTACACGATGTACTCGGCCGCCCGGATGATCCAGAAGATCGGGACGCATAAGGCTGTCCACCACACCGCCGCGTGGTTGCGGATCCGGCCGACCTTGGGATTGAGCGTCGAGACAATCCGCGGCCCCTGGAGCGCATCCTTGTGCTGACGCTCGTGCCAGATGGTCCACCCGACGACCGCGAGCGCGATGGAGAGCCCGCCGGCGAGAAACCCCAGCACACTGACGATGAGCGAGCCGGTGATCGCGTGGGCGATTAGGAAGCCGCCGAACAGCGGGAGCGCGGTGAAGTAGGTGATCGCGAGATCGAGCCCGGGTGCGCGCTCGAGCCAGGTCAGCACAGCCTTGCCGCGATCACCAAACCATGCGCCGAGTTGGTGGATGACGAGGATGCCGAGAGTCAGGACCGCGAGGTTCCAGACGATCAGCGCAAGGAGCAGACCAAGGATCGGCACGCTCCCATCACCGCTTTGGCCCGCACTGACTGTGGTGTCGGTCTGCGCGATCACGAATGCACCGATGGTTGTCATCGCCGCACCATACCCAGTGGCCGTCGGGTTCTACCGATCAGCGATCAGCGGCGACCGACGGGACGGGTGAACGTCCGCTCGGCTTTGCGTGCTGCGCGCCGACGACGCTCGGATGGCTTCTCGTAGTACGCCCGCTTCTTAATGTCCTTGGTGAGCCCTTCCTTCTCGCAGAGCTTCTTGAACCGTCGGAGCATCTGCTCGGGGTGCTCGCCGCCTCGGGCTTTCACGCGAATCGCCATGCCGGGTCTGTTCCTTTCGGCGTCATCACGCCGCTTTTCGGGCGAGCACCGGTGCTCGCCCCTCATCAACCGTCGAATGTTCGGAGGATCCACCATCGCGGCGATCGACCGGCGGGCCGACCTGGCGCGAGCCAGAGAGTATCGTCAGCTTGGCCGCCCGGATCAACCCGCAGCTCCCTCCTGTCTCGCTCCTGCCGATCGGCACTCCGATGCTTGTCCTGGATGTGTACAACGTGCTGCACGCGTGGGCGTCGCTTGGCGGCGGGCCGGATGAGCCAGCCCGCAAGACCTCGATGGCCCCGATCGCCCTCGCCCGGTTGGTTGAGCGGAGCCGGTACCGCCGCCGGGGCTCGTTGCTCGTGTGTGATGGCTCCCTGCCTCCCGGCCCGGAGCCGGATCGCCCACCAGAGAGCCACCAGGTGCTCTACGCGGGTCCCGGGGTCGAGGCCGACCTCTTCATCGAGAGGCTCATCGCTCGCGATTCGGCTCCTGGCAGGTTGCTGGTGGTCAGCACCGACCGCCGGATCCGCTCAGCGGCTCGACGTCGGCGGGCGAAGGCGATCACGAGCGAGGCGTTCGTGGAGCAGGTGCTGGCCGACGCCAGCGCTCGCGAGGTGGAGGCCGGGAAGCCGCAGTTCGCCAAGGAGGTGCCGCTGAGCCGTGCTGCGGTCGAGTTCTGGCTGCTGGAATTCGGGTACGCGCTTCGCCCGCTCTCTGATGGTGATCCCGAGGCCCCGGTGCTCGATGTGGACATCGGTGGTGCGATCGCCGAACTCGAGGCCGAGGCGTCGGCCTCGTCTGCAGCTCCGGTCGAGCCGGTGGCCGAGCGCGAGCCACCTGAGGACGATCCCGAGCTTCGTTCCCTGCTCGATGAGACCGAGGGTTCGATCGACCCCGATGAGCTCGATATGGATCGGTGGGTGTGATCCCCCGGTCTCTCGCCTAGACTCGCCCCCTTGGCCGAATCTCCAGACCAACCAGAGACGGCCCCGCGATCCGAGCCCGGGCTGCCGGGCGTCGAGCGTCACGGCGGCACACGCGCCGCCTCCCCCGAGCAGGAGGCCCGTGCCCGCGCCTTTGCCATTGATGCGGCCCGATGCCTGCACGACGACAAGTGCACCGACATTCTGGTGCTCGATCTCCGTGGCCGAAGCCAGATCACCGATTTCTTCGTGATCGCCTCGGGTACCTCCGACCGGCAGATGCGTGCCTCGGGGCAGCACATCGACGATCTGGGCCGCGAGCAGCAGTTCACGTTGCACCGCGACAACCTCCGTGAGCCGGACGCCACGTGGCTCGTGCTGGACTTCGTCGATGTGGTGGTCCACGTGTTCGAGCCCCAGACGAGGCTCTTCTACGATCTGGAGATGCTCTGGGGCGACGCGGAGCGGCTCGACTGGTCGCGTCCGGGCGAGTCGATGCCCGCGGTCACCGCCGATCCCTCGCGCAACCGCGCCGGGCTCCGTCCCGATGACGAGCTGCCCGGCCTGAGCTGAGCCACGACGTACCATCGCACCGTGCTCCGCGGACTCTCCCTTGCGCAGAAGAGCGGTTTGCTGTTCGGCTCCGCGACCGTTGTGCTGGTTGTGGTCGCGCTCGCGTTTCCCTGGGTCCGCCTCGAGCGGACCGTCGATCGTGGTGAGATCGCCACCGCGCGCGAGATCGCTTCGCTGTGGGAAGATGCGCTGCTCGTGAGTCCGGAGCTGCTCCGCGTGCTGCGTTCGGCCCGTGAGGCCGAGCCGGTGGACGAGTCCGCGGCACCCGGGGTCGAGATCACCTTTTACCCCGGGCCGGCGTGGACCGAACTGGTCGAGATCAAAGCGGGCACCGATGAGTTCGTGGCCGGTGCCGACGACTCACTCGCCCTCGGCTCGAGCGAGTTCGTCGAGGTGGATCCGCAGGGCTCGGAGCGGGTGTATCGGTTGGCGCGCCGCATCGAGGGAGAGCCCGCGAGCGGCGTGCTGGTGGTGAGCCGGCGCTCAGCGACGGCGCAGAGCCAGCTCTTTGTCGACCGCGCGTACCTCGTGGTGGCTGCAGCGGTCGCGGTGATCGTGTCCGTCGTCGTGCTGTTCGTGCTCGTCCGCCGCGTGGTGCTCGAGCCGGTGGACCTGCTCCATCGCGCGGCCGACGCCGCTCGCCGAGGCCGGCTGCACCTACGGCTCAAGCTCCGCACGGGGGACGAGTTCGAGGAGCTCGGCGACACCTTTAATCAGATGCTCAGCACGATCGAGGAGAAGCAGGGCCAGCTCCGCGCGATGAACCGCTCGCTCGACCTGCGGCTCAACGAGCTTGCGGAGCGGAACGTCTCGCTCTTCGAGTCGGCGCGGCTCAAGGGCGATTTCGTTGCGAGCGTCTCCCATGAGCTGCGCACGCCGCTCAACTCCATCATCGGGTTCGCGGAGATCCTCCAGGACATCCTGCACCAGGAATCCGCGGAGCTCACTGAGCAGGAGGAAACCCCGCGTTCGCTCGAGCGTCGCCGCCGGTACCTCGAGAACATCGTGACCGCGGGCCGCACACTCCTTGAGATGATCAACGAGCTGCTGACGATCGCGAAGATCGACGCCGGCACGGTGGAGGTGCATATCGCGCCGCTCGACCCAGCGGAGCTGTGCGAGGCGCTGGTCACGCTTATCAGTCCACTCGCCGAACGCAAGCAGGTTCACCTCGAGCTCCAGCTCGGCACGGGTCCACAGGGTGGTCCGCTTCCTCCGCTCGAGACCGACGGTCAGAAGCTTCAACAGATTGTTTTCAACTTTTTGTCCAACGCGGTGAAATTCACACCGTCGAGAGGATCGGTCACGCTGCGGTGTGAGTCGGTGCTCGGGGCCGACGGCATGCGGCGTGCCCGGTTCGGCGTGCTCGATACCGGCCCGGGCATCCCGCCTGACAAGCAAGCTGCGATCTTCGAGCGGTTTCACCAGATCGACTCGGGCGTCGCCCGCGAGCACCCCGGCACCGGTCTCGGGCTCGCGATCGCGAAGGAGTTCGCCGATCTGCTGGGCGGCGAGATCACGCTGGAGAGCGCCGTCGGCCGCGGTTCGGTGTTCTCGTTGATCGTCCCGGATCGGTTCGAGGGGTCGGCGCCGCGTGGCGGAGATGTGGCGCGCACCGCGGCCACGACCGAGCGATAGCTCGGTCACACCTCGGTGCGCCGAAGCCCGACGAGCGCGATCGCCATCGCATCGCTTACGTCAGAGGGTTCGGGCACCGCACCCAGGCCAAGCACCGACGCCACCGCGGAGCCGACCTGTTGTTTGCTCGCGTGCCCGTTACCGGTGACCGCTTTCTTGACCTCGGTCGAGGCGAGTTCGTGGATGGAGACACCCGCGCGGTCCAGTGCGAGGAGGATCACACCGCGCGCATGCCCCATCGCGATCGCGGTCGTTGGGTGTTCGTAATGCGCATACAGCTTTTCGATTGCGGCGCCGTCCGGCGCACCGCGCTCGATTAATGCACCGAGATCACGATCGAGTTCGCCGAGCCGCGCGGGGACCGACGTCGAGGCATCCAACGCAAACACGCCCGCTTCCACGACACGCGGCGTCGTGGTGCGGGCGTTCTCAGATCGCTCGAGCAGGGCGTAGCCCGTGCGGCGAAGACCGGGATCGATGCCGAGCATGCGCACGTCTCGCACGCTACGGCATCAGCATGGTCGATGTCGTCAGCGCCGACTCAGCGGCGGCGGCGGGTGCCGACCATCACGCCCGCGAGCGCGATGAGTGCAGCGGAGCCGGGTGTCGGGATCGGATCGGTCTCGACACCGAAGAACTTCCAGTCCTGCACGCCCGAGACCGCCGAGCCGTCGGAGTTGCTGGTGAGCCAGCCGCGGCCGTAGAAGATCGTGTTGCCTTCGTTATCGGTGTTGCCGGTCGGCGTGAAAAGGAAAGCGTTCGCGTCGGAGTCGGTGATCGTGAGGAGATCGTTGTCGTCGGTCGAGCCCTCGAGGGTCAGGGTTCCGGTGTTGCCCGAGTTGTTCTGGCCAACGACACGCCACCCGCCCTGGAACTCTTCGACACCCTCGGTGTACACGAACGAGATCTCATAGTTCTGCGGATCGATGTACTCGGTGCCGCCGTCGACGCCACCGAACACGGTGCCCTGAATGGTGATCGTGATGTCACCCGTGCTCGTGTTCGTGGCCACTTTTAGCAGCACAACAGCCGTCTCGAAGCTGAACGTCGTGCTGTCGGAGGTGTCGCCGGTCAGCAGCCCATCGAGGCGAAGGCCGTAATCGGGCGGAGCCTCGGACCCGGCATCGTGGTTGAACAGCTGAAACGTGCGGTTGACGATCTGGCCGTAGGCCGATGAGGCAACCGCGAGCGTACCAACAGCTGCAAGGACAGCTGTCCCAGTGGAGACGGACTTCATCATGATCAATCTCTTCCCGTGCAAGAAGAAGTGACGTGCACAGCAACCCACCGGGACACAACCATGCCCCGAACAATGCTGAGCAACTTGTGCGAGAGTACCAGTGCATCTGGAAAATGCCTTCTAGATGCACCGATGCAAGGGGAATTTTTCGAAACTTGTCGTGTTCCCTCAACTTCTCGCAACGCAGGCTCAATCCATCACGCACGCCATAAAGTCGGCCGGGTCCTCGAATCGCACCCGACGCCCATCCGACGGGTGGGCGAACCCGAGCTCGGCGGCGTGCAGCATCAGGCGTGGTGCCTTGGGATCCGGGTGGTAGAGCGTGTCGCCCAGGATCGGGGCTGCCAGCCCGGTGATCTCGCGGCCGAACGCGCAGTGCACCCGGAGTTGATGGCTCCGGCCGGTGATCGGCTCGAGCCGAACCCGCGTCACGGGCAGCTCGCCCCAGGACTCTTGGCCGTCCACGCGGTACCGCGTCAGGCTCGGCTTACCGGCAGTCGAATGGATCTTCCGAGGGCGGTTCGGCCAGTCGACCATGATCGGGAAATCGATCGTGCCGGAGGTGCCCCCATCGAGGTGCTCGTGCCACCCGTCGAGGAGGGCGACATACGCCTTGCTCACCAGTCGATCCTGGAACTGGATGGAAAGGGCGCGGTGCGCTTCGGCATCCAGCGCGAGCACCATGAGGCCCGAGGTGTCCTGGTCGAGCCGGTGCGCGGTCATGGGCCCGGTCGCGTCCGGGAACTGCACGGCGACTCGCGCACGCACGCAGTCGGCCTTGGCTGGGTCGGTCTCGCACCCACGCCCGGGCACCGAGAGCAATCCTGGCGGTTTCCGCACGACGACCACCCGATCGTCGGCGTGGATGACATCGATGCCGGTACGAGCTGCGTGCATAGGCGCAGCCTAGGTCTCGCGGCCCGGGCGCTCGCTCAAGAGCCGGCGGTGGCCAGCATTTCGAGCAACTGCTCGGCCGGGATGACGCCCGCATGACGATCCACAATCTGCCCGTCCCGCAAGATCACAGTCGTCGGGACACCTCGAACACCAAGGCGTGCCGCCTCGGGGTCGTTCTCGCCGGGCGCGAGGCTGATGTAGACCGGGATCGCATTGGCGCGGACCCACTCTTCGACGCGGGGGTCGCTCAGCGCGGCCTTCTTGTACCGCTGGCACGGGGCGCACCACGGGTCACCCGACGCGACGGCGAGCACCACCTTGTCTTCTCGGTCGGCCTGGGCCATCGCCGCGTCGAGCCGGACCGCTGGGTCGAAGTACGCCGGTGGCGGCGTCATGCTCGACGAGCCGCTCGAACACGACAGCACACCGAGAAAGGTCGCGGTCGCGATCGAAAGAAAAATCACTGGATGCTTCAGCAATCGCATGGTGGAGCCCCGAGAAAACATGGTGCCGGGCCGCCTCTCGCACGGTGCGGCTGCCCTGAACGAGCGGACCAGATCACGGCATTATTCGCAGCAGGGGGGCGGAAAGTCATACCGGCTTCAAGTGGGTCGCCGGAGCAGTCGATCGGCGCAGCATGTTTCGCGCCCGAATATCCACCCCAGAGGGCTCCGACCGACGCCAGGCGCGCCGCACCGACGCCGGGGGAATCTATTCGGACCACGGCCGACTGATCGATCTCTCTACGCGGGGATGCCGGCTTCGGACGGTGCGACGGTGGGCCGAGGGCCGCCGGCGGGTCATTCGGCTCCGCTCGGGGTCGATCGATCTGCAGGTCGTGGCCCGGTGCGTGTGGTGTCAGCAGGATCGGCTGATGAGCCATGTGGTCGGCCTCGCCTTCGATGAGGTCGAGGCGCACCGCCGGGAGCTGCTCACCACCCTCGTCGAATCGGCCCGGCCCATTCGTGACGATGAGCCGCCCTCGGTCGCGGCGTAATCCCACTCGCGGGACTTACACCCGGCCTGCGGGCACACCGGTGAGCAATGTCGAGAGTGTGCGGTCGAGCACGGGCCGCAAGGCCTCGAAGCGCGCTGACTCGGTCAGCATCTGAGACGGCGGCTGCGAAAACAGGCCGCCGTCGGCCTCGTGCCCGCAGTGCTCAATGAGCGCCGCAGCAGAGGTTGGCGTGGTCTCGATGTGACACTGGATCCCGAGTGCGCGCTCCCCGATCACGAACGCCTGGCACGCGCACACCGCGGTCCGTGCGAGCACGGTGCTACCCGGTGGCGGTGAGATGAGGTCGGCGTGCCAGTGGAACGTCATGAGCGCTGGCTCGCCGTCGTCGAAGAGTGCAGCGCCGAGCGGATGAGTTGCTGCGGCCTCGGTGGGCTCGATCGCCCACCATCCGTGCTCTACGCTCGCGCCCTCGTCGATCGAACCGCCCATCGCGAGAGCGAGCTGCTGCGCGCCCAGGCACACGCCCAGCACCGCGGCACCGCCCTCGACGCTTCGTCGGATGAGTGCCCGCTCGCTCGCCAGCCACGGATGATCCGCCTCGTCGTGCACCGACATCGGGCCACCCATCACCACGAGCGCATCGAACTGCCCGGCCTCCGGCAAGGTCTGCCCCTGATAGAGATGCACGACCGACAACTCGTGCCCGTGCGCATCGGCCCACGACGCGATGGCTGCGGGGCCCTCGAACGGCACGTGCTGCAACACGGCGATACGCATCGGTTGGTCTCCTGCTCACCGGGAGCGGAGATGGTACGCGGTGGTGAGCCACCGCTTGCCCGACCTCGGGCCGAGACCCATATGGTCGACTCGCTCGGCACCGAGGTGTGCGAGCAGATCGTGGATGGGCTGGTAGTTCGGACGCTCGGCGTTATCGAGCACGATCCATCCGCCTCGCCGAACCTTGGGGAGGATGGCCCTCGCGCACGCGAAACGAGCTCGACCATCGATCAACGCGAGATCGAGCGAGTCGTCCACCAGTCCATCGGCGCCGTGGGCATACGCCCTGAACGTTCGACCCCGATAGTCGCGTTTGGTCGAGCGATACGCGTCGTCGGTGACCGAGGCCGCGACGGGGTCGGGCTCGATGAGTCGTCGATCGGCGTGGAGTGCGTGCTCGTTCAGCAACGTGCCGACGCGATCGAACCACGCGGGATGGTGCTCGATCGAGATCACCGAGCCCGCTCGCCCCGCGAAGAACAGGGTCGACGCGCCCGAGCCGAACTCCAGCACACGGTGCGACCGGTCGAGCCACCCCTCGAGCCACTCGACCGCGGGATAGGTCAGGCTCGGCGTCGCTCGCTCGTCGGTGGTCCACAGCGAGCGCAGCACACGTCTCGCGTGCGGCGAGCCCGATCGCACGACGGCGATCGATCGCTTGATGTTGCCGGTGAAGCCCACGTGCGGGTACCGAGCGCAGTTAGAGCTTCTTGAGCGCATCAACGAGGGCGTCGATGTGGTGCTCGGTGTGAGCTGCGGAGATCTGGATGCGGATCCGTGCGGTGCCCTCGGGGACCACGGGGTAGCCGAACCCGATCGCGAACACGCCGTGGTTGAGCAGCTCGTTGCTCATGGCGATCGCGGTGGCGGTGTCACCCACGATGATGGGGCAGATGGCGGTGGGGGAGTCGAGCACCTCGAAGCCGGCATCGCGGATCTTCGTGCGCGCCGATGTGGTGTTGTCTCGGAGTCTCTGCACGCGCTCCGGCTCCCGCTGAAGGATCTCGATGGCCTTGCCGGCCGAGCACGCGACGGTGACCGGCAGCGCGTTGGAGAAGAGCGTCGGCCGCCCACGCTGAATGATCAGCTCGGAGCCGCGGGCGGGCCCGGCGATGAAGCCGCCGGCCCCGCCGCCGAGCGCCTTGCCGAGTGTGCCGGTGAAGAAGTCGACCTGGCCGACCATGTCGTAGTGCTCGTGCACGCCGCGACCGGTGGTGCCCAGCACGCCGGTGCCGTGGCTGTCGTCGACGACAAGGAGCGCGCCGAACTCGTCGCACAGGGCGCGCAGCGCGGGGAGTTCGGCGATGTCGCCCTCCATCGAGAACACGCCGTCGGTGACCACCCAAACCTGCCCGGTCACCTCGGGGTTCGCCGCTGCGGCTTCGAGCTTCGTGCGCAGATCACCCATGTCCGAGTGCTTGAAGACACCCTTGTGTACACCCTTCTTGATGACCGGTGTGAGCCGGATCGCATCGATGATGCACGCGTGGTTGAGCTCGTCGGACAGGACGAGGTCGCCCGGCTCGCAGAACGTCGGGAACAGCGATTCGCTCGCGGTCCAGCAGCTCACGAAGGTGTAGCTACTCTCGGTGCCCATGAGCTGCGCGATCCGGTGCTCCAGTTCGGCGTGCGGGGCGAACGTGCCGCAGATGAACCGGACCGAGGCCGTGCCCGCGCCGTAGGTCCGGAGCGCCTCGATGCCCGCGTCGACCACCTCGGGGTGATTGGCAAGCCCGAGGTAGTTGTTCGAGCAGAAGCAGAGATAGTCGCGCTCCTGCCCGGCGTGCGGTCCATCGTCGAGGATCATCCGGATCTCGGCGTCCATCGGCGTGGTGATGGTGCGGAGCCGCTTGAGCTGACCGGTGCGCTCGAGCATGGCGAGCTTCTCGTCGGTGCGGTCGGCGAATGGCATTGGGGCGGTTGGGGCGGCGGCTGAGGTACTCATCATGTGATCCTTAAAGCGTCTCCGTCCGTAGAGTACGGCGGGCGGAGCCGGAGGGCTGATTCATGGCGATGCCGATGCGGATCGATCTGGCACACCGCCTGGAGTTCCCGGGGACGAACATCATCACAGGCGTGGAGTGGTCGCCCTCCGGGGATGCCTTGTATGTGCACGCGATCGACACATGGATCAACCCCGTCGAGGTGGTGGTGTATGGGTGGCCGGAGGTGGGCGGCGGGCTGCTCGTGCTGGTGGCGATCGTGTGGGTGGTGTGGTTGATCCGCGTGCGGCGGCGTCGCAGGCGGGTGGGGGCGCCGCACTGCCGGAAGTGCAACTACGACCTGTCGGCGCATCAACCAGACGGAGCGCAGCCTTGGGTGTCTGCGTGCCCCGAGTGCGGCGTCGCGACAGCCCAGTGGAAGCCGATCCTGGGCCGGACGATGCGCCGGCGGATGCTGGCACCGACGGCTGCCGTGGGGGTGATGGTGTTGCCATACGGCGCGGCGTGGGTGTTCGGCCTGCCGCGAACGGGTGAGTGGGTACACATGATCGGCTGGCGCAGCGGGTCGCTCGCTGAGTTCGCCGAGACGCACCACATTGGGTCTCTCCAGTGGTTCGAGCGGTACAACGACCACGTGATCGAGATTGATCCTCGAACCGGCGAGACACGTCGCATTGTGATCACGCGCACGGACGCCTCGTGGCCGATTGTCAGCCTGTCGCCGAGCGGCAGACTCATGGTGTTTCAAAACGAGCGGCGTGCGCACACCCGGACGGCGTCGGGCGAGGTGCTGATCGGTGAAGTGGTCGACGTGGCGAGCGGAAGAACGGTTCAGGAGCTCTGGGGCCCCCCGATCGAGCAAGACCTCCAGCCGTACGACGTGCAGGCTGCCGTCGCATTCCAAGGCGACGATGAGTTCGTGCTGATCTCCGGGACTGATGGTGTCGACGATCACCTTATTCGCTTCGAGATCGCAACAGGGCGATGGCAGCGGATGGTCTCGATCCCGCTGCACGCGGGGCTCACTCGTTTGGAGCCGCGGCACTTCGTGGCGGATCGGCACCACGATCCTTCGGCCATCGTCTCGGTCTCAGGTTTTCATGAGAGCTACCACCTGAAGAAGACGGCGTACTTCGTCTTCGATGTCGATGGTGACGAGATTTTGCTTCGGCGGACTCGTCCTGCTCCGAAACACGATCACAAGGCCCGGCCCCGGGCGCTCGTGTTCACGCGATCGAGCGTGTGGGGCGACCCGGACGCGGTGTCCCCATCTGGTGTGCCGACCGTCGTGCCCGGCGGTGAAGCGATGTGGTGCGCGAATCAGGCGGACCGGTGGGCAATGGAGATCGATCTTCGAGATGGTGCGACGGTCGACAGAGTGCGGGTCGGGCCTGTGTGGGAGACACTCGCGATCGATTCTTCCGGGCGGATGGTTGCCGCTGCGTGGGATCACCGGCACATCATCCGCACACTCGTGATTTTCGACGCCGAGTCGAACATGCCCATCGCGTTGCTGCCGTACCCACAGGAGCTTGTCCGGCCGGTGCCCGAGTTTTCCCAGGATGGGCGTCGGCTCGCGACGGTCGGCTTTGTGAGTCGCAGTGGCCAACTCGGGCCGTACGTTCATCAGGTGATGATGTACGACCTGAGCGAGGTGGTGGATCGGCTCGACGTGGCAGAGTCGTCGGTGTCTGTGCAGCCCCCTTGATTGGGAGCGGGCACATCGGAGACCGTGGTCGCCACCGAAAATCTGTTACAACAGAGAATAGGCCCGTCCCCCGCCGGGTTTAATCGATTGCATCCCGCCCCGCCGCGGTGCGGGTATCACATGCCGACCACGACGGCTTTCCGCTGCGCCTGGGCGTTCCTGGCGCCGGTGGGCGAGCCCGAACGGAGATGACCCATGACCTCGACCCGTCGCACTCGCTTTGCCTCGCTCCGCATCCCCGCGTTGGCCTCGGCCCTGGCCCTGGCCGGTGCTGCGGGCGTCGCCACGCTCACGGTGCCCGCCGACCCCGCTGCGGCCCAGCGGTCGGCGGTGCTCTCGGCCGACGACTACACCGTCGACACCAGCCACAGCTCGATCGTCTTCCGCATCAAGCACGCCGGGGTGGCCTACCAGTACGGCCGGTTCAACGGTGTGACCGGCTCGTTCAAAGTGAACCCCGACACGGGGCACCTGGTCGCGGCCTCCATCTCGGTCCCCTCGACCAACATCGACACCGCTAACGAGCAGCGCGATGGGCACCTGCGCAGCGGCGACTTCTTCGACGTGCGCCGGCACCGGGAGATCACCTTTGAGCTCGTCGATGGCGCCAACACCAGCTCGGGCAAGGGCTCGGCCACCGGCGACCTGACGCTCATGGGCCAGAGCAAGGAAGTCGAGTTCGACTATGAGTTCACCGGTGCGGGCGATGCGCTCGGCACCGCCAAGTCCGGCTTCCACGGCACCTTCACGATCAAGCGGTCCGACTTCGGCATGACCTACGGCATCGACAACGGCGCGCTCGGCGACGAGGTCACCCTGATGGTCAGCATCGAGGGCGACAAGGCCGAGTAAGCCGAGCCGCGTCCAGATCACCATGTGCCCGGTGACTTGTTGAGATCAGCATCGGGCACACGTTTTTGGTCTGTGGCCGCGTTGGGTGCGCAAAGACAATGGCAGTCCCCGTGATGTGAGGATCACCCCGTGCCTGATCTGAGCGCCCTCGCCGATCTCGACCCAGCCCACTTCGTAGCGATGGCGGTGTCGCTCGGTGTGGCCCTCGTCGCCCTCGTTGGTCGTCGCGGCGAGGCCAAGGTCGTCGTCCCGGCGGCGTTTGCGATTGCGGCGGCTCTCGCCGTGGCGTTGCAGCCCGGCATCGGCGTGCAGATCTGGCCCGACAAGGAAACAGGCTGGCTCGTGTGGATCGCGCTGGCGGGCGGCGCAGCCGGGGTGCTCGCCTCGGCGCGATTCGTGCCGACGGCGGTGGTGTGGGTGGCGTATGTCGCGGTCGCGGCGTTCGTCGCCCGCATCGCGATGGACCTGCCGCTCCGCGATGGTGGGTGGCACTATCTGACCGCGCGGTTTGCGGAGCTGCCCGGTACCGATGATGGGTGGGGCGGATTCGCTCGTGTGTTCTGGGTGAGCCTGGTCGGGGCGATCGTCTGGGGGCATCTTGTGCTCGCCGACCGCCTGATGGCCCGGCACGATGGTCCCGGTCCCGGGTGGACGCTCGGGCTGCTTGTGGTGCCGGTGCCGATCTTCACGGCGCACGCGGCGATGTCTCTTTCGGTGAGTTTCGCGGCGCAGGCGGTGGGGGTGGTCGTGCTGGCGTGGGTCGTGCTCTCACGTGTGCATCGGGGCGCCAAGCACGGCGCGCTCGGTGCGCGCGGGGCTGCGGCGCCGCTTCTGGTCACGCTGACGTCCATCGTGCTCGTTTCGTCGTTCGCGGGTCAGTTGCCGTGGGAGGCCGCGGTGCTGCTGCTTGTGGCGCCCTGTGGAGCGCTGGTGACCGAGTTGCCCAAGGTCCGGACGCTCGGGCACTGGCCGCGGGCGATCATCGGTCTCGGTGTGGTCGCCGCCCTCTCACTCGCAGCGGGTGCCGTGGTCGGTGCGCCCGACTCCGGTGGTGGGGCGTCGGACGAGTCCTCGATCTACGGCCTCTAGGACGGCACCGGCGCGAGATCGATCGGCTCGTCGTCTTGGTCGCGACCTGGTGAGGGTCGTGTTGACGGCAGCAGCCCGTACATCACGCACAAGAGGGCGAAGGCACTGAGCAGGAGGCGCGAGCGGTCGGTACTCGTGATCCGGTGCAGCAGCGAGTCGGGGGGTGGGCGATCAATCGGTGCGATGGCCGCCGGCTCGAGGTGGTCGGGCAGGCCTGCCCACCGATCACCGATGGCGGGTCCGCTCACCACGACATGCCTCGACGCCGGCGCGAGGCCGAGGTGCGATTGAGCGAGCGAGATCACCAGGTCATCGGTGGGGCTCGCGAGCGCATCGGCGTACCGCGAGTAGCGGTTCAGCCGGTCGGCCTCCCGCGTCTCGGCAGCGAGTGCCCGGTCGCGCGCGAGCTCGGCGTGGCGCACATCGTCGGCTGCGGGCGTGACCGCTGCGGCGACAAGCAGCACAAGGCCGCTGATCAGCCAGAGCCAGCCTGGGTCGAAGCCGAACAGGGGGCGACGTGCGTCGGGCATGCGGGCGTCATCGGCGGAGCGCCCGGTCGTGGTGCAGATTCTGTGATGGCCCGCGCCGGGCTCACGACAGCATGGCACGGATCATCTCGCCCGCCCGGGCGAGGCTCGGTGCCCGCTCGGCGAAGGCGATCCGCGTCGGGCCGAAGCGCAGGCGGATGTCGAGTCCGAGCGGGTCGAGGCCCACCGCGACGCCTTCGGCCGCGTCGACGGTGTGCTCGCGTCGCGCGAGGTCGCCCAGGGCGGCTCGATCCGCGTTGAGCTCGCGGAGCAGCGTGGTCTCCTCGCCGGCGAAGGGGTTCGGGGTCATCATCGCGTCGCCGTCGAACACCCAGGGCCCGTGCTTTGCGGAGTCGATCCAGAACGCGCCCCACCGCACGTGCTCGGGGTCGCCGTGGTACGCCTGGCACCGGTCGGTCAGAGCGCTCTCTTCGATCTGCTCGCCCGAGAGCAGCAGCTTCATCGCGTCGTCCGCTTCGTCGGGCACAAAGAGGACGATCTCTTCAGCAAAGAAGCTGGCCACCGGGCACGCCATGATCAGGCGGCCGTCCTCTGGCGCTCGGATGAAACGCACCTCCGCCGAGTTGTCGGGGCCGTTGAGGTGGAGGATGCCGTGATACGATGCGAGCAAATACCGAACGCCATGCTCGAGTGCTTCGCACTCGGCCTCGGCCTCGTTCATCGGGTCGGCCGGGTTGGGTTTGGGGTCGTGTTCTGTCGGCACGCGTCGAGCATACGCCCTGTGGTCGTGGCGCGATCCTCACACGCGTACGGTCGTACAGAACACGTGTGACAAGCCGGAGCTCAACGATAATGCACCGAGTCCTTGGACTGATCGCCCTGATCACTGTGCTCGCGATGGGGACCCTGATGCACCTTTCGCTCGGTGGGTGTGCGTCTCGGGTGGCCACCTCGACGGTGCCGGCCGCGGAGACACGACGTCCGGCCATGCCTCAGCCGGCGCCAGTGGTTCGATCGCACGACAAGCCCTCGGCACCGACGGTGGCTCACTCGCCACGGTCGAATCCTGAAGCCTCGGCGGCATCGTTCGGAGACGCGTTGACGTCTGATGCGGCCGTCATGGCCCGCGGCGGCCTGGATCTTGGCCGACCCACTCGGGCCGGTGGGCCCATCACCGCGTACTCGTTCAATGGCGGTCGGGTGCACCCGGCGAACCAGTACGGCATCGCTGGCAGGCGGACTTTCGAGCCTGGCGATTACGTCCGGTGGGTGCAGACCAACGTGGCGCGGGACTACGACTTCGGGTTCCGGCGTGTGTACGTGCGTGGTCCGTTCGGCAAGCCGCAGGGCGATCCGCCGCACCAGATCGACTCGTCCGCGACGCTCATGGATGACCCCGAGTGGAGGTGGGTGCTCGGCGACTTTGACGCTGCGATGCGCGAGGCCGCTCGGACGATGCCCGATCTGCGCTTCATCATGCACATGGGGAGCAGTTCGCCCGCGATGCGGGCCCTTCCGAGCGAGCCCGAGCAGTTCGCCCGCTTTCAGCGTGCGATGGCGCCGCTGATCGCGCACGACAATATCGACATCTGTATCGATACCAGCGCGGCCTGGCGGAACGATCAGCCCGGGTGGGCGTGGATCGAGTGGGTGCGGGATCAGCTCGAGCCACGTGGCCGGCGGGTGTACGTCGAGGCGTTGCCGTTCGTGAACGAGCCGTCCCGCTCGGCGCAGATGGAGATGGATGCGCTGGCGCTCGCCACGTTCGCCCGATTCCGTGCCCCGCGGCCCGCGGACCACCCGCGCGCCGTGCGGATCACCGACCCGGTCTACGAGAATGTGATCTGGCTCAACGGGAAAGCGGCGTACGACGAGGTGGGCGGGTTCGAGCGGTTTCTCGGCGACTGCGCCCGGTACGGGTGGACGCCGATCGTTGACCGGTGGCGGCTCGGCACGACCACCGCGGCGGAGATCGACGCCAAGATCGCAGGGGCGCGAGCCGCGATGATCCGAGATGGCACGATCACCGAAACATCGGGGCTGTAGGCCCTCGAGCCCCGCAGGATCATCGGTTGCCGGCGTCTTGTGCGCCCCGCGCGGACTTCACGATCGCGAAATATGCGTGTTCAGCGAAGAATCTTCGAAGAGCTGGCTTGCCCCACTCCAGTGGCACGGTATGGTTGCCGACACGACACCGCGATGAGTCTCTCAACCATTGCCAGCTCGATTCTTGTCTCGCCGCTTCCGGTCGTTGTTGTCATTCCGACTTCACCACGGACGTGAGCTGGCCCGGTCCAAAGCCGACCTCAAAAAGAGCCACCAGCCCGCGTCCGAGACCGACGCGGGTTTTTTTTCGCCCTCCTTTTTCCCGATCCCGCCTTCTCACCCCCGAGCACGCACACGAACACGACCCAGCCCATGAGCGATGAGCCCGCACAGAACGGCCGATCGTCCCTCCCGAGCGATGTGATGAAGTCGGGGCCCAGCCGCGCGCCCGCTCGCTCGTACCTCCGAGCAACCGGGCTCGACGATGAAGCCCTGGCTCGCCCCATGGTGGCGATCTGCTCGACGTGGAGCGATGTGACGCCGTGCAATATCCACCTCCGGGAGCTGGCCGACGCGGCGAAGGAGGGCGTCCGCGAGGCGGGCGGCACGCCGGTCGAGTTCAACTCGATCGTGGTGACCGATGGCATCTCGATGGGCACCCCCGGCATGCGGGCGAGCCTGATCAGCCGCGAGCACATCGCCGATGCGATGGAGCTCGCGGTGACCGGGCACTCGCTCGACGCGGTGATCGGACTCTGCGGGTGTGACAAGACGGTCGCGGGCACGGTGATGGGCCTCGCACGACTGGATCGCCCCGGGCTGATGCTCTATGGCGGGACGATCGCCCCCGGAAAGTTCCAAGGCCGCGATGTGACGATCCAGGATGTGTTCGAGGGCGTCGGCAAGCACGGCAAGGGGCTCATGACCGATGCCGAGCTCAAGGAGCTCGAGTGCGCCGCCTGCCCCGGGCCGGGCGCGTGCGGCGGGCAGTTCACCGCCAACACGCTCAGCACCTGCTTCACTGCGATGGGGATCAGCCCCTTTGAACACGGCGTCGCGCTCAACGATGTGCCGGCCGCGATGCCCGAGAAGCTCGATGCGGCACGGGCCGCGGGCCGGCTCGTGATGACGCTGCTCCGCCAGGGTGTAACGGCACGGCAGGTGATTACCCGGCAGAGCATCTTCACCGCAGCGGCCTGCGTAGCTGCGACCGGCGGTTCGACCAACGCGGCCCTGCACCTGGTGGCGATCGCGCACGAGGCGGGCGTCGACTTCACGCTCGAAGATTTTGAAGCGGTGATGGCCCGCACGCCGGTGATCGCTGATCTCAAGCCCGGCGGGGCGTACACCGCGTGGGACATGCACCAGGCGGGTGGGATCGGGATCGTGCTCGAGCGGCTCCGCGAGGCGGGGCTCATCGCGGATCACCTCACCGCGAGCGGGGCGATGCTCTTCGAGGAGATCGCGAAGGCGATCGAGGTTGCCGGTCAGAAGGTAGTTCGCGAGTTCGGCGAGCCGCTCAAGGCACGCGGCGGCATCGCGGTGCTGCGTGGCTCGCTTGCGCCCGAGGGGTGCGTGGTCAAGCTCGCGGGTCACGATAAGACACAGCACATCGGCCCGGCCCGGGTGTTCGACGGGGAGGAGGCCGCGTTTGCTGCGGTGCAGGCCGGCGCGATCAACGCGGGTGATGTGGTGGTGATCCGGTGGGAGGGGCCGGTCGGTGGTCCTGGGATGCGCGAGATGCTCGGCGTGACCGCGGCAATCCAGGGGGCCGGGCTCGGCGACTCGGTCGCGCTGATCACCGACGGACGATTCAGCGGCGCGACGCACGGCTTCATGGTCGGGCACGTGGCGCCCGAGGCGGCGCACGGCGGGCCCATCGGCCTCATTCGCGATGGTGACGAGATCGCCATCGATGCCGACACGCGGCGGATCGATGTCGATGCCGACCTTGAAGCACGCCGCGCCGCGTTCGAACCGAGGCCGGTGAGTGCGTCACCCGGCGTGTACACGAAGTACGCCAAGCTCGTGAGCAGCGCGAGCCGCGGCGCGGTCACGACGGGAGCCGGGCCGACATCACCTCAGCACACCGGCACCACGAGCGACGAAGTCATCTCGGCGTAGCCGGGCACCCTCTCACCGAATCACGAACGACGACTCACGACCCACTCACGCAAGGACACCCACTCATGGCCGAATGGTTCTCACAGGACGAACTCGCGAACGGCTCGCTCGACGGCAAACGCATCGCGGTGCTCGGGTATGGCTCGCAGGGCCGCGCCCAGGCGCTCAACCTGCGTGACAGCGGGCTCGACGTCGGTGTCGGCATTCGGGCCGGTGGCCCGAGTTCAGCGAGGGCTGTGGACGACGGCTTCTCACCGCAGTCGATGGAGGACGCTGCGGACGGCGCGGACCTCGTCGCGATGCTCATGCCCGACATGGCGCAGCCCAAGAGCTACGAGGCCATCAAGGGTGGGCTGAAGTCGGGGGCGACGCTGCTGTTCAGCCACGGCTTCAACATCCACTACAAAACGATCGCGCCCGACCCATCGTTCAACGTGGCCATGGTCGCGCCCAAGAGCCCGGGCCGCCTTGTGCGCATGGAGTACGAGATCGGCCGCGGCGTGCCGTGCCTTGTCGCGGTCCACCAGGACGCGACGGGCGAGGCGCTGCGCCAGGCGTTGGCCTACGCGACCGGCCTTGGTGGGCATCACGCGGGTGTGCTGAAGACAACGTTCGAGGAAGAGACCGAGACCGATCTGTTCGGCGAGCAGGCGGTGCTGTGCGGCGGCGCATCCGAGCTGGTGATCAAAGGATTCGAGACACTGGTCGAGGCGGGGTATCAGCCCGAGGCGGCGTACTTCGAGTGCCTGCACGAGCTCAAGCTGATCGTCGACCTGTTCTACGAGGGCGGCATCACACGCATGCTCGAGTTTGTCTCGGATACCGCCAAGTACGGCGACCTCACGCGTGGCAAGCGCGTAGTGAACGACGAGACCAAGGCCGAGATGCGCAAGATCCTCGACGAGATCCGCGACGGTCGGTTCGCGAAGGAGTGGACCGACGAGTGGAACGCGGGCGGCACGCGGTACGACGAGCTCCGCCGCGCGAAAGAACAGCACCAGATCGAAGAAGTGGGCAAAGAGCTGCGCAAGCGGATGTCGTGGCTCGGTCAGCACCAGGAACAACCTAAAGCGACCGCCTGACAAGCGTGGTGGGGGGGGGGGGGCGCGCACCCCGGGCCGTGGAGTTGTGGTGGGGGGGGGGGGAGGGAACCCCCCCCAC
>JBCDJJ010000021.1:0-45535 GCA_038747915.1 Planctomycetota bacterium
CGATCTCCCCAGAGTCCGCCTTGATCAGCCCGCCGATGCACTTGAGCATCGTGCTCTTGCCGGCGCCGTTCCGTCCGACCACACCGATCCGCTCGCCCGCCTCTACGGAGATCGTACACCCGTCGAGGATGACGGTGTCGCCGTAGGCGTGGCGCAGGTTGGTGGCAGCGACGATGGGCATGGGGCAAAGCGTAGCCGCGTGTCAGTGCCGGAAATGCCGCACGCCGGTGGTCAGGCAGGTCACCCCATGCCGCTCGCACAGTTCGAACGTCTCGTGATCCCGCTTGCTCCCGCCGGGGTGCACGATCACGGTCACACCCGCGTCGATGAGCAGCTCGGGCCCATCGGGGAAGGGGAAGAACGCGTCGGACGCACCGATGACCGGGAGGTCCTTGGCGCGCGCGCGCTCGATGGAGTCCTTTGCTTTCTCCGCGGCGATGCGGCAGGCCCACACACGGTCCTGCTGCCCGCACCCGGCGCCGAAGAGGCGGACGGTGGAAGGGTCGGCGCCGTCGTCGGGGTCGGGGCCGCCGATGGCGATGGCGTTGGAGGTGAGGTGCTTGGCACAGAGCCAGATATGCGAGGAGGCACGGGTCGTTTGATGATTGAGTGAGACGCCGGAATTACGAACCCACTCGCCCGTTCGTGGCCAAGCGGTATCAAGAGTTTGATTCAACGTACCGCCAAGGATCTCTCGAACGATCTGGTCGCCTGGCCACCATTTTCGCATGTGTGGCTCCGGAGTCCGCAGCTCTCCAGTTTCGATAAGTCGTGCACTCTTCCAACGCTCCGTGATCAACTCCGCTGCACCGTTTGCGAACTTCGGCGCGATCACGACCTCAAGGAAACTCGATTCGACGAGTAGCCGGGCCGTCTCAATATCGACCGTTCCGGTGACGGCGAAGACGCCGCCGTACGCGGCACGCGGATCACCTGCCATTGCTGCTCGCGCGGCATCTTGAGTTGACAGAGAAGTCGCTGCCCCGCACGGGTTGGTGTGTTTCACACAAACAGCCGCCGTAGCACCTTCCCAAGGCTCGTCTTGCTCTGGGAACAACTCGCATCCGAACTCCCAGGCCAGCAGCGTGGCAGCCGACGCATCGGCCAGGTTGTTGTAGCTGAGTTCTTTTCCAGCAAGCTGGCGCGTGGCCCCCACGCCTGGGATCACCGCTGGGCCCTTCGGTGGTGCTTGCCTGCCTGCGATGACCTGCGCACGCTGGTGCGGGTTTTCTCCGTAGCGAAGCTCCCTTGAGATGTACTCTTCCTGATGATGAATTCGGGTGGTAATGATGGCGTCGTAGCCGGCAGTCTCTCGGAACGCGCGGCCAGACATATTTGCTCGATCTGCCGTGGTCAGCGACATCGACGTGGCGTTCTCTAGAGTCTCGTACTGCTGTGGGTGGGTGAGTACGCACACGTGCTTTGCGTTCTTCGCCGCTGCTCGCAGCAGAGCGACCCCCCCGATATCGATCTGTTCGATGAGTTCCTCTTCCGTGACCCCTTCCTTCTTCGCCGTCTCCTCGAACGGGTAGAGGTTCACGACCACCAGGTCGATCGGTGTGATCCCGTGTGCCTCGAGCTCGGCCATGTGCTCGGGGTTGTCGCGATCGGCGAGGATCGCCGCGTGGATCGCGGGGTGAAGCGTCTTCACGCGTCCGCCGAGGATCTCCGGGAAGCCCGTCACCGCTTCGACCGGTGTCACCGGCACGCCCATCGCCTCGATCGCCTTCGCGGTCCCGCCCGTCGAGATGATCTCGACGTCGAACTTCGCGAGCGCCCGCACCAAGGGCTCGAGCCCCGTCTTGTCGCTCACCGAGATCAACGCCCGCTTGATGCGCACGAGACCGGCATCGGCGTGACCCGCACCACCTTGAGCCGCCTCATCCATCACTGGCGGACCGAGTACCGCTCGAACCCGCCGTCGACATAGGAGACGAACAGGTTGCCGTCGTCGACGCCCTCGACGTAGAGCTCGGCAACGCCGGGTAGCTCGATCGTCTCCACCACGCGGCCCGAGTTCTGGTCGAGCAGACGCAGCGAGCCGCCGCGGTCCGACGCGTCCCACAGCATGAGTCGGTTTCGGAAGGTCCCGAGCACCTCACCCTGAAGGTCCGGGTCCGACCACACCTCTTCGCCGGTGCCGGTGTCGAACGACACGAACCCGCGGCCCGGGATGCTCGCCAGCACCCTGCCGCCGATCGCTGCTGGCCGCTCGGTCAGCGGGAACTGTGTGCGCACACGCCAGGCCACACCGCCACCGACCTCCGTCTCGAGTGCCCACAGCGACTGGCCGCGCGAAGCGACATAGAGCAGTGTGCCATCGGTCGCGGGTGGCGCGCCGGGCGGGCCGAAGAGATCCGTGCGGCGCCCACGCGACGAGCCATCCGGCCCGAGCACGACCACCTGGCCGCCCGCGCTCACGAACGCGAAGCTATCTCCGACCTGCACCGGCGGCATCTTCACCTCGCCATCGAGGTCGTAGGCCCACCGGTCGAAGCCGCGGTTGATGTCGATCGCCGCGACGCGCCCGCTTCGAGACCCCACAACCGCGAGATTATTGATGATCGCCGGCTTGCTCCGTGCCAGGATCTGGAGCGAGTGCCGCTCGAGGAGTTCACCGTCCGTGTACGACAGCAGCGAGAGCTCCGTCGGCATCACAGCGACCAGCCCGCCCTCCGCGGCGCCAATGCCGGCGAGCCGCAGCAGCGGGCTGCCGATCTGCACGCGCCACCGCGTGCGGCCGGTGTCGTGCTCGAGCAGATGCACTTCGTTCGTGGCATCAACGAGAGCGAGACCCCGGCCGTCAAGAAACTCGATGTCGCGGATCGGCTGCCCATCGGTCGGTGCTTCGCGGCGCCACCGCAGCCTGTACCCCGCTTGACCGAGCGGCGAGATCGTCGGCCCGGGCGCCTGCACCGGCTCCGACATCGGCTCGCCCCGCTGGCACCCGCCCGTCGCCAGCGTACCTAACGCGCCGATCATCCCAAGCATCAACGCGCACCCGACGCGGGGGACCTTCATTCGCCTTCGCTCCTCGGCGTTCGCCCGCATCGGCACCAATGCGGGTGCGGGGGGGCGAGTATCGAGAGGGTCGGCCCAGCGGTCAACCGGGCCCGCTGAACCCTGCTCACGGTCTATAACCACACCATGTTCACCGGCCTGGTCCAAGCGGTCTCACGCGTCGTCTCACTCGAGTCGATCGAGGCGGGCCGCCGGCTCGTGATCGACGCCCCGGCGTGGGAGGCGCCGATCCGTCCTGGTGACTCGATCGCGGTCGACGGGTGCTGCCTGACCCTTGCGCCCAGCACCGAGCACACGCCCGAAAGTGGTCGGCTCGCGTTCGACGTTATCCCAGAGACGCTCTCCAAGACCACCCTTGGGGCACTCACCACCGGCGATGAAGTGAATCTCGAACCGTCGCTCCGCGCGGGAGATCCGATCGGCGGCCACTTCGTGCAGGGGCACATCGACGGGGTGGGCCACGTGCTGGCGGTGCAGAACGACCCGTCCGACTGGCGGCTCCGCGTTCACCCGCCCGAGCACATCATGAATTCGATGGTGCCCAAGGGGTCCATCGCGCTCGCGGGCGTCTCGCTCACCCTCGCGGCCCTCGGCACCAACTGGGTGGAGGTTGCCCTGATCCCGACGACGATCGCTGAGACCACGCTCGGGCGGTACACCGAGGACGCCCCGATCAATGTCGAGGCCGATGTGCTGACCAAGGCGGTCGCCCATCTTCTGGCAGCCGAACCCCAGCGGTAGTCGGCAAATAACACATATATGTGTTTTTTAGTTACCTTAAAACACATATATGTGTTATTTGGGGTGGGATCGCCAGGCGCGGTGATCGGCCTGTGGCGTCTTGCACCCCTCGACACGACCTTGGGCTGAAATCACCCACATATCTATTGACGAAATGACACAGATCTCGCAAAACTGTGCCTATGCGGGAGAAGTACCTGAGCGAGGGCGACGTGCGCGCCGTGGTTCGACTGCTCAGCGAAGTCGCTGAGCGCGGAGGGTCTATCCACAGCAAGCGTCGCCGGATCATGGAGGGCGTCGCCGATCTCATCGGCGCCGACTACTTCATCTGGACCATCACCGCGAACGCCGATGGCGAATGTGGTCAGCCCACCAATCTTGCAGCGATCCACAACTGGTCCGAACGTCAGCTCGCGTGGGCGCACCAAGCGTCGCAAGATCCAGAGTTTCCACCGCCGGAATACGAGAAGATCTATCCGATTCAGAAGGCTGGCGTGCATGAGACGCGCACGCTGCAACAGCTCATCCCACCCGACGAGTGGTTCGCGAGCGAGCACGCGAAGCGCTACCGCAAACCACTCGATATGGGCTATTTCGTGTATTCGCTGCTGCCGATCCAGGCGCATCGCGTGTCGAGCGCGATCGGTATGCACCGCCGGTGGTCACGAGACGAGCCGTTCACCGAGCGCGACCGGCGGCTGCTGCACATCGTCGCAAGTGAAGTGAAGTGGCTGCACTACGCGGCGATCCCTGGCGTCGATGTCGAGAAAGAGGTCGAGACACTCTCACCGCGGCTGCGGAGTGTGCTCGGCCTGCTGGTCGACGGGATGCGGAAGGACAGCATCGCGCAGCACCTCGGTCTGAGCGAGCACACCGTCGCCGACTACATCAAGGTGCTCTACAAGCACTACGGCGTGCAGTCCCATGTTGAACTGATGCGGCGGTTCATGGCAGGCACGCTCGGCAACGAATTTGAGTCACCCGATGCCGAAGATCATTCGTCAGAATGATCTTCTTGATCAAATATATTCCGAATTGATCGCACCGGCGTGCTCGGTCGCCTCATGTCCCCCTCGCGCGGGGGTTGTGAAGATCGCGGGACAACCTAATCTCGTGTGCAACAGCGGTGTACACCGAGACTTCGCGAGGGAGCGTGGTCCCGGTACTGAGGCTGCTGCCCTTCGTGGATGTGCTCCTTGCCGCTTTAACCGACTCGGCCGGCGAGCACATCTACGCGCCCTGCACGCGCGCCACGGTGCTGGTTGCTCCTCACGCCGTACACTCGCCGCCCCATGTCTGAGTCGCCCCATGTCGATCCGCGCGCCGCGCTCCACGAGACCGTTCTGGGTGCCATGCGCACCGCACTCGGCGAGCGTGCGCTGCCCGCCAACGCCGATCCGCTCATTCAACCCGCACGGGATCCACGGTTTGGCGACTTCCAGTCCAACGCGGCGATGCCACTGGCCAAGCGGATAGGCGACAATCCGCGCGAGCTCGCGTCGCGCATCGCCGAGGCATTGGCTGCCTCCGGTGCGTTTCGCGCGATCGCCGAGGCACCGGAGGTCGCCGGCCCTGGCTTCATCAATATCACCCTCAAGGGTGAGGCGCTCGCGGCCGCGCTGACCGCGATCGATACCCCAGCGTTGGGTGTGGGGTCGCCGGAGCGGACCTTGAACGTTGTCATCGACCTGTGCGGCGTGAACCTCGCCAAGCAGATGCATGTGGGCCACCTCCGCGCCACGGTCATCGGCGACACGCTCGCGCGCGTGCATGAACGGCTGCACCACAGGGTGACGCGCCAGAACCACTTTGGTGACTGGGGGTTGCCCATCGCCATGGTGACCCGTGCGGTGCGCACCGAGCGCGACGCCGGCCGTCTCGACCTCGCCACGCTCACGCTCGAACATCTTGAGCAGATGTACCGTTCTGCGCAGCGGGCCTGCGCCGTTGACCGGAAGGGCCTTGCTGCGGTCGAACGCTTCGACCTTGGTCCGAAGGCCAAAGCCGAGATCGAGGCCCAGGTCGAGGGCGCGCTCGCTGAACTCGAAGAAGCGAAGAAGGCCCTCGTCGCTCTCCAGGCCGGGGACGAGGAGATGGTGGCGGTGTGGCGGGAGATCTGCCGTGTCACGCTCGATGCCTGCTTCGCGGAGTGCGCGATGCTCGGTTCCGATGTTACCGATGAGTACACGGCCGGCGAGTCGAGCTACGCCACGGAGCTCGGCGAGGTGGTGGCGGATCTCGAATCGCGTGGTGTGGCGGAGCCGTCCGAGGGCGCACTGGTCGTGCGGCTCGAGGACGTCGACATCAAGGAGCCGCTGCTCGTTCGCAAGAGCGACGGCGGGTTCCTGTACGCCACGACTGACCTCGCGGCGATCCGTCGCCGCGTGCATCGGCTCCACGCCGATCGCGTGGTGTACGCGGTGGATGCGCGCCAGTCGCTGCACTTCCGGCAGGTGTTCGCCGCGTCGAAGAAGGCGGGGTACGCCAGCCGCCCCATCGGCGCACAGGCTGGCACCGATGCCGAGCTCATCCACGCGGCCTTCGGCACGGTGCTGGGCGAGGACGGGCGCCCCTTCAAGAGCCGCTCGGGCGACAACGTGAAGCTCGCGGACCTGACCGCGGAGGCGGTGTCGCGTGCTGACGCTGCGGTCGCTGAAAAGAACCCCGAGCTACCCGGTGCCGAGCGGACCGAGATCGCCCGTGCCATTGGCATCGGTGCGCTGCGGTACGCCGACCTGTCGGGAGACCGGATCAAGGATTACGTCTTCGATTTCGACCGCATGCTCGCGTTCGAGGGCAACACCGGTCCGTACCTGCAGTACGCGGGTGTGCGCATCGCGTCGATCCTTCGGAAGGCGGAAGAGCGCTTTGGGGCTGCCCTCGCGCTCGATGATGGTGACGGGGCTGCGCTCGGCGATTTCGCGGTTCGTGAGCCCGAGGAGAAGGCCATCGCGCTCGCGCTCCTTGGCTATCCCGCGGCCCTTCGGTCCGCTGCGGAGGCCTGCGAGCCGCACCGCGTATGTGCGTATCTGTACGACCTCGCGACCGCGTTTAGCAGCTTCTTCGCGGCCTGCCCCGTGCTCGGCGCGGACGACGAGTCGACGCGGAACGCCCGCTTGCGGCTCTGCCGCCTCACGGGCGCGGTGCTTCGCGATGGCCTTCGTACGCTCGGCATCACACCGCTCGAGCGGATGTAGGGCGCGTGCCCGGTGCCCGCGTACTCGCGCACCGAGTACGCGGATCGACGCGTTCATCCCGCGGTCGTCACACGTGGTTCGTGCTTTCAGCCCGTACAACGTCACCGCTGTGCATCGGCTTGCTCATGCGCCGACGAGCGCGAGGATGCGCTCGCGAACCGCCTTGGCGTCGGCCTGACCGCCGCTGAGCTTCATGACACCTCCGATGAGTCGCCCCGCGGCCTGGGGTTTGCCGCCTCGGAGGTCGGCGACGGCAGCGGCATTGGCCGGGTCATCCATCACGGCGCGGCACCATTCGTCGAGTTGGCCCGCATCGCTCACCTGCACGAGCCCGAGCCGCTCGGCCGCGGCGTCCGCGGTCTCGTCGCTCTCGCAGAGCGCCTCGAAGAGCTGCTCGGCCGCGTTGGCGGAGATGGTGCCGGCGAGTCGGAGCGACACGACCCCGCCCGCTTGCTCGCTCGTGGCGCCGAGCCGCTCGACGGTCACATCGCGCTCGTTCGCGAGCCGGAACCCGGCCTGCAGCACGAGGTTCGCGGCGGCTTTCCTTGCCTCGGTGGGGTCGGCTCCGCCGGCGACCGCGACATCAACCGTCGCGGTGTAGTAGTCGTGCGCAGGACGCTCTGCGATCAGTGCGTTCGCCTCTTTGGAGGCGAGACTGAGCTCCTTGGCGTACCGAATCGCGAGGTGGTGCGGGAGCTCCGGTTGCTCGGCGCGAAGCCGGTCGACCCACAGTGTGTCGATCGTGACCGTCGGCAGATCGGGGTCTGGGAAGTAGCGGTAGTCGTGTGCATCCTCCTTCTCTCGCTGCCGCACGGTCGCGAGCCGGGCATCGTCCCATCCGCGGGTCACTTTCATGCCTCGGCCCATCTCTCGTCCGTCTTCTCGGAACCGCTCGGGCTGACGCTTGAGTTCGTACTCCACCGCGCCGCCGAGTGCGCGGAAGCTGTTGAGGTTCTTGACTTCGACGATCGGCGTGCGCACCTCGCGGCCATCGTCGAGCGTCAGCACGCAGTTGATGTTGGGCTCGAACCGCATGTGGCCCTTTTGCATGTCGCCCTCGGTCGCGCCGAGCCACCGGCAGATCGAGCGCAGGTGCATCGCGAACCGCACGCACTCGTCGGCGGATCGGAAGTCGGGCTCGGTGACGATCTCGAGCAGTGGGGCACCCGCGCGGTTCAGATCGACGATCGAGTGCGGGATCGGGTGGCCGCCCGGTGCCTCGTGCAGCAGTTTGCCGGCATCTTCCTCCAGGTGTGCGCGTGTGACGCCGATCGTGCGGATCGGCTCACCCTCATCATCGAGCAGGTCGAACGCTCCGCGGCCGCAGATCGGCTCGTCGTACTGGCTGATCTGGTAAGCCTTCGGCAGGTCGGGGTAGAAGTAGCTCTTGCGGTCCCACTTCGTACGGCTCGCGATCTCACATCCGAGCGCGAGCCCGACACGGATGGAGAGCTCGATCGCGGCCCGGTTCAGCACGGGCAACGCGCCGGGCAGCGCCAGGACCACCGGGTCGGTCAGCGTGTTGGGCGCCGCGTCCGCAAAGTCGGGGTGGGCAGGGTTCGGGGCCGGTGCAAACATCTTGCGACGGGTGCGCAGCTCGACATGCACCTCCATCCCGACGATCGGCTTGACATCCACAACCCGCGGCGGCATCGCCCAATCCTAGAGCAGACCTTTCGGTTCGCGGGCCCGCTTTGCTGGTTCAGGCTCGGTCTTCAGGTCTGCGGTATCCTGCCGTGTTCGCATGAGCCGTCGGCGGGTGGTCATCACTGGAGTGGGCGCGGTCTCGCCCTTTGGGTTCGGGGCCGATGCCCTGTGGGACGGGCTGTGCGCCGGGCGCTCGGCGATCGGGCCCATCCGCGCCTTCGATGGGTCCCCGTTTCCGAGCGCGCACGCGGCGGAAGTGCCCGACTTCAAAGCCCGCGACTACGTGCCCAAGAGCTACCGCAAGGCGGTCAAGGTGATGTCGCGAGACGTGCAGCTCGCGGTGGCGGCGGCGCAGCTCGCGGTCGAGCACGCGGGTTTGGTCACCGCAGCGAGCGAAGACGGGGGCGAGCCGACGTATCCGGGCGAGCGGCTCGGGTGCAGCATCGGTGCCGGCTTGGTCTCCGCTGAGGTCGGCGAGCTGGGCGTGGCGATGAGCCGGTCTGCGACGCCCGAGGGCCGGCTCGACCACGCCGAGTGGGGCCGCGAGGGGATGCAGAACCTCACCCCGCTGTGGCTTTTGAAGACGCTGCCCAACATGCTTGCGTGCCACGTGACGATCGTACACGGCGCGAAGGGGCCTTCGAACACGATCACGTGCGCCCAGGCCAGCGGGATGCTCTCGGTCGGCGAGCTGGCGCGCATCATCGAGCGCGGCGATGCCGATGCGGGCTTCGGCGGGTCGGTTGAGTCCAAAGTCAACCCGATGGGCATCATGCGGCTGGCGTTCGCGGATCGACTGCTTCCGAGCGACGCTGTGAACGGCGCGGAGCCCTGGACGCTCGTGCGGCCGTACGACGAGTCCTCCTCGGGTGGTGTGCTCGGTGAGGGTGGGGGGCTGATGATTCTCGAGTCACTCGAGACGGCCCAGGGGCGTGGCGCCACGGTCTACGCCGAGGTCGCGGGCTTCGGTGCCGGGCATCGTCCACGCGGGACCGGTGCTGCGGAGCGTGCGCGCGGGCTCGCTAATGCGATCCGTGCGGCTCTGCGCGACGCCTCGGTAGCGCCGGCCGACGTCGACGTCATTGTCCCCACCGGTGCGTCGGCTCCCGAGCACGATCGAGAGGAGGCCGAGGCGCTCCGCGTGGTCTTCGGTGATCATGTACGGGCGATCCCGCTCATGACGCTCACGCCTGCCATCGGCGATTCGGTCGCGGGCCAGGGCGGTCTTCAGGTGGCGGCGGCGTGCATCGCGTTGGCCGAGCAGCAGTTGCCGGCCCGGCTGCACGGTGGATCACCCGCAGCGGACCTCGACGCGGCACGTGCTGATGCCCGCCGCGTCCCCCTTCGCACCGCCCTCGTCTGCGGCACGGGCTTCGGCGGTCAGACCGCGGCCCTCGTTCTCCGTACCATGGACCCCTGATCCTGGCGGTTGTCCGCCTATCCGTCCGCGACCGCGTCTACCCCGTCCGTACGACACCAAAGGAGCCAACACGTGAGCGACCGCCACCACCGCCAGACACTCCGCGACGACGAGCTCGATCCGGCACTCGCCGAGGTGAGCCGCCTCGTCATCGGGTGCGCGATCGACATCCACAACACGCTCGGGCCCGGCTTCACACGCGAGGTGTACGAGAATGCGCTCGCCTTTGAGCTCGAGCAAGAAGACGTGAAGCATGTTCTTCGCCACACCTTCGATGTGCGGTACGACGGGCACAAGGTCGGCGAGCACGTGGTGTCGCTCTACGTCGACGAGCGGTTCTTCGTGGATGTGATCGAGGCGCACGGTGAGATCGGCGGCTTCGAGCGCTCGGCGATGCGTGCTCGCCTGCGGGCCGGTGATGTCGGACTTGGCCTCATGATCAACTTCAACAGGCCGCGTCTCAAGGATGGCGGCCTGGTCCGCGTGCTGAACCCCGACAAGATCGATGCGATCAAGGGCTCTGGCGCGCCGGCCCACGCCACGGTTGGGGCAGACGAGGACGGCGACGAGTGATCGAGGCAGGGTCATGAGCGCCGCGCACGGTCGCCGGGTGGTCATCACAGGGTGCGGGTGGGTGACACCGCTCGGGGCGGATGTGGAGTCGGTCTGGACCAAGCTGCTCGCCGGCACGAGCGCGGTTGCCCCGCTCCGGCGCTCGCCCGTCGAGACCTACGCGACCAACTTCGGTGCGGAGGTGAAGGAGTTCGACCTCTCGTTCTTCGTGGCGGCCCCCGATGAGCACACCGGGGCGCACCCGCACACGCAGTTTGCGCTCGCTGCAGCGGCGCAGGCCTGGAAGCAGGCGAAGCTGGGCGACATCTCGCGGCCCGGGCAGCGCGACGCCGGGTTTCCGGCCCTCGATCGTGCCCGGCTCGGCGTGTATCTCGGCTCCGGCGAAGGTGCGCCGGACCTTGAGCCCTTCGCAGCGGCCAACATCGCCGGGTGGGATAACGACAGGCGCGGTGTGAACACCACTCGATGGGCCGAGGTTGCGCGCGCCGAGATGACGCGGTGGGGCGAGCTCGAGCAAGAGCCGCACGCGGCGTTGACGCACGTCGCCGAGGCCTTCGGAGCCGAGGGCCCCGCGAGCAACTGTATGACGGCCTGCGCCGCGTCGACCCAGTCGGTCGGCGAGGCGTACGAGATCGTCCGCCGCGGCGATGCAGATGTGATGCTGGCGGGCGGCTCGCATTCGATGCTGCACCCGCTCGGGCTGACCGGCTTCATCCGTCTCACCGCGATGAGCACCCGGCGTGAGTCGCCCGAGACCGCGAGTCGCCCGTTTGATCGCACGCGGGACGGCTTTGTCATGGGTGAGGGCGCCGGCATTGTCGTGCTGGAAGATCTGGACCACGCGCTCGCCCGCGGCGCGACACCGCTCTGCGAGGTCGGCGGCTACGGCTCCTCGGCCGACGCGTACCGCATCACCGATATCGATCCCGACGGCGTCGGCGCCGCCCGCGCGATGCGCGAGGCGATCGAGGAAGCCGGCATCGACCCGACGCAGCCGGATCCCGACGGCCGCGCCCCCGTGCAGTATCTCTCCGCCCACGGCACCTCCACACCGGAGAACGACGGCATCGAGACCAAGGCGGTGAAGCTCACGTTCGCGGATCAGGCGCCGCGCGTCCCCTTCTCGAGTGTCAAGAGCATGATCGGTCACCTCATCCAGGCGGCCGGCGCGGTGGAACTCATCACCTGCGTGCAGGCGGTTCGCACCGGGTGGGTGCCGCCCACGATCAACCACACCGAGCCCGGCGAAGGGTGCGACCTGGACTATGTGCCCGGTCGGGCCCGCGATCTGTCGGGCGACGGCGGCGTGCGCGTGGCCATGAGCAACGGCTTCGGCTTCGGTGGCCAGAACGATACGATCCTTGTCAAGCGGTTCGAGCGGTGAAGAAGCGAAAGCACCGCCGCAAGAAGCAGCGGGCTGCTCAGCCGCCGAGTTCACCGGTCACCCTGCCCACCCCGCCCGCGACACTGCTGCCGGAGCGCCGCGGCGTCTGGTTCTGGACGCGCCGCTCGCTCCTCATCCTGATCGGCGTGCTCACCGCGGTCGGCGTCGTTGCGTGGTGGCAGGCCGGTCGCGCGCCGGCGTGGTGGGGCGAGGTTGCTCGCCAGGTCGCCCACCCGACAGCCCCCGACCGCGCTCGGTTGCTCGAATCCGGCCTGGTGTCACTCGGCGGGCCTGGCTCGCGTGACCCCGTCGCCATCGAGGAGCGCGACGCGAACGCGTGGCTCGCGCACCGACTCCCCGACTGGCTCGCCAACCAGGGCGTGCGACCGCCGCCCGAGCTCACGGGCGTTGGCCTGCGATTCGAGCCGGGCCTCATCCGCGTCGCGGTGCAGATGGATCGGCCGGCTGCTGACGACGCGGTCGACCACACGTTCATCGCAGCAGCGTTTCGGCCCGAGGTCGATGCCGGTGCGCTCTCGCTCCGTCTCGCCAGCATCTCATCCGGCCGGCTTGCGCTGTCGGCGGATGTCTTCGAGCAGACCATCCGTCGTCTGGTCGACCGTGCCCGTCCACCGGCGGGTGCTGCGGGCGATGCCCATGCCGTTATCGATGCACTGCTCGGTGGCGATCCGATCACCAACACCGACGAGCTGACCGTCGAGCGTTTCGATGTAGAGCGTGGGCGGCTCGTGCTCGCGGTCACCCGATGAGCCCGATGTTCAGCCCGTGAACCCGCCGACCAGGTTGTCCAGCACCGGATCGCTCACGCACTGCACCAGCAGGTACCCCTCGTGGTGCGACTGAATCACGAGCGGCGCGTCGAACGAGGTGACCAGCAGGTTGCTGCCCGGCCCCTCACCAAGATCCGCGCAGGCCCGCATCAGCACGCCGAGGATGTGCTTGTCCGCCGGCGGGATCAGCAGCGGATCGCGCCGGTTCTGATGAAGCGTCGCCTCGGAATCGATATCGAGCCACCGATCCTGGCTCGCGAGCTCGAAGGCCGCTACGTCCAGCACATCACGCCACCGGCCCGTCGGGAACACGAGTGTTTCCGCCAGGTGCATCAGCGCCAGCACCGCTTCGCCCGCCTGCCCGAGGTCCTCGCCTGCCTCGATGGACGCATCGCAGGGCAGATCAGACGGTGGCGTTCCGCCAGAAGCGGTGATCACCAGAGTCCGAAGCTCGTCGTGCGACACCGCGATGTCCAGCAGACTGGTCTCGTCCTCGCCGTGCTCGCTTAAGCGCAGACCGCCGCGCCCGAGTTGCTCAGCCGTCTGGCTATAGTCGAGGAACTCCACTCGCGGCTACTCCACGTCGTTGGCGCAACTGTACCCACGCCCATGCCGGCCGTGCAAAGCCGCGCCGTTTGCCCCGATGCGTCCGGCCGCGGATACTCATGGCGGTGCAGCGGCTCGATCTCGCAACCCCAGAGGCAGCGCAGCACGCCGCGGCGATCATCGACGACGGCGGCGTGGTCCTGCTCGCCACCGATACCACGCCCGCCCTCGGTGCCCGTGCCGACCGTCCAGATGCTCTGGCCCGCCTCTGGGAGATCAAGGGCCTCGAGCCCAGCCCCCTCGCTCTGCATCTGCCGGCGGCCGGTAGGGTTCGGGCCGCGATCGACGAGCTGATCACCCCGTCGCCCATCCAGGCGCTGCTGATCGATCGGTTTTTCCCGGGTGCGATCCAGCTCATCGTGCCCGCCGAGCCCGATCGCCTCGAGCCGTGGCTCACCGCACTCGGTGTCGAGCCCGGCGTGGTCGACACCTCGGGTGCTGCGCTCCTGCGGGCCCCCGCGCACCCCGCGGCGACCGCGTTGATCACCGCAGCGGGGGGGCCGGTCGTCATGGCCTCTGCGAACACCGACGACGCCACCCCGCCGCGCGACCTCGACGGCGCGCTCGCACGCTTCACCGGGGGGTGCGTTCCAACCGGTGTGCTCGCCGGCGGCCCCGACCCGGCCGGCCAGCCGTCGACGGCGGTGCGGTTCGAGCCAACGGGCGGGCTCGTCGTCGTGCGCGAGGGGCTTCTCGAAGAACGCTTCATCCGCAAGCGGCTCGAGCGCACGGTGCTCTTCGTGTGTACCGGCAACACCTGCCGGAGCCCCATGGCGGCAGCGATCGCGCGTGCTGCGGTCGAGGCTGCGGGGCCGCTCGCGGCCGGCGGTGTGCCCATCCGCGTGCGCTCAGCGGGTACCACCGCGGCCGAGGGCATGCCCGCCACACCCGAAGCGGTGGAGGCGGTCCGGTCCCTCGGCATCGCCATGGGCGCGCACGCCTCCACGCCGCTCACGCGAGATCTGATCGAGTCCGCCGACGACATCTTCGCCATGACCCACTCGCACCGGCACATGGCTCAGGCCATCGCGCCGGCCTCCGGTGACCGCATCCGGATGCTCGACCCGGCGGACGCCGACATCCCCGACCCCATCGGCCATCCCCAGCCGGTCTACGACGAGACCGCTGAGCGGATCCGCGAGCTGGTCGAGCAGCGTCTGGCGTCCATCACGGGCACGCTGCCGAAGGTGCCCGCGTCATGAAGGTCCTGATCGGCTTCGACCACCGCGGCCACGAGGCCGCGAGCCACCTCGCCGACCGACTCCGCGCCCACGGCCACGAGTCCGGCGCTCACGGCCCGCAGCCCGGCGAGACCTGCGACTACCCGGAGATCGCGGCGTACGTCGGCCGCGCTGTGGTTGCGGGTGAGGCCGATGTCGGTGTGCTCATCGACGCCTCGGGCGTCGGCATGGCGATCGCGGCCAACAAGGTGCTGGGTGTTCGTGCTGCCTCGGTGCACGACGAGATCACCGCCGAACTCAGCAAGGCTCACACCGACGCCAACGTCATCTGCCTCTCGGCCGACCTACTCGGTCACCGGCTCATGGAGAAGATCATCGAGCTGTACCTGCAGACGACGTTCGAGGGCGGTCGCCATCAGCGGCGCATCGACAAGATCACGGAGATCGAGCGCACACACGGCGACACGTAGCAACTCGCGTGCTGTGGCACTTGCGAGTTCAGCGCCAGGAGAATCGCTTCGAACCGCGTTCTCGCGTTGCGAGAACGCGGGCACCCGATCGCGATGCCGATGGGGTCACATCGGCTTGCGGTCGATCGTCAGGTCGTAGACGCTCAGGAGCTTCTCCTTGTCGAAGATCATCTCCTGACGCGTGAGTCCCACCACGTCGTACATCGGGCTCAACTCGATCGCATCGACCGGGCACGCCTCCTCGCACATGCCGCAGAAGATGCACCGCAGCTCGTCGATCTCGAACTTCGCGGGGTATTTCTCGCGGTCGTCCCAGGGCGACTCGGCCGCTTCGATGTGGATGCAGTTTGCTGGGCAGATCGTCGGGCACATCATGCACGCGACGCACTTCACGCGGCCTTCCTCGTCGCGGTTGAGTCGGTGTACAGCGCGGAAGTTCCCGACATGCATACCGCCCTCTTCGACCGGCAGGTGCTCTTTCCGCTCCTCGGGGTACTGCATGGTCTGCGACGTCTTCGGCTGGCCGGGGAACCGGCTCTGACCGAAGCTCGTCGCGAAGTGCCGGAGCGTCGTGCCGAACCCGCGGATGATCTCTGGCAGGTACGTCGTCTCGATCGCCGTCATCGGCTTGCGTTCGAGTCGCAGGATCTCTTCTTCGCGGATGGTCATTGTGCGGGGAGAGTAGAGCGTCGGAGAGCGCGGGTCGAGGCAGCGCACGGGTCCGGGATTCCAAGTTCGACCGTGGTCATTCGGATCATGTCGATATCGACTCGAGAGCCATACGTGGTTGAGACTCGGTCTCGCGCACCAGGCTGGTGATTGCTATGCACAGCATGAGGCGCTGTTTGAATCCTGCATGCTCCCTAGGCGGGCCACTCCTCTACCCCACCATCACTACCGCGCTTCACGTACACGGTCTTGCCGCTCTGCTCGTCACGCTCGCCCACCGCCATCTGCTCGACGATCGCCGCCACATCCTCCGGGCTCAGGCACGCCTCCGGCGGCAGCTTCTCTGCGGAGAAGATCCCACGAAGCAGTGGGGTGTCGACGGCCCCGGGAGCGACCGCGAACGCGCGCACGCCGAGGGGCTCTCCCTCGCTCGCGGCGCTCCGCACCATCATCTCCACCGCGGCCTTGCTCGCGGCGTACGCCAGGAACCCCGGGAAGGGATCGCTCGTGGCGAGGCTCGAGGTGTTGATCACGGTGTAGGGCGCCTCGTCGCCCGCGGACCGCTGGTGGGTCCATTGACGGAAGGCGTCCGCGATGGCCAGCCCCACGCCGATCACGTTCACCGCGAAGCAGCGCTGGAGTGTCGCGTCGTCGTGCTCGGGGATCGTCTTGAGTGGTGCCACACCCGCGTTATTGAAGAGGCAGTCCAGCCGGTCGAAGTGCTCGACCACACGCGGCACGAGCGCCGACGCCTGGATCGGGTCGCCCACATCCGTTTTCACGAGCAGCACATCGTGCTCGTCGATGCCCGCGGCGACGAGCGAGTCGCGAACCGCGGTGAGTCGATCCATCGATCGGGCGGCGAGCGCCAGCCGGTGCCCGCGCGCCGCAAGCCGCTTCGCGGTCGCGAGGCCAATGCCCGAACTCGCGCCGGTGATGATCGTGACAGGACCATGCTCGTGGGTGTCGCTCATCCGCGCACGGTATCACGCGGGTTCCGCCACACGCGCCCCGCGTGCCCGGAGCTGATCGAGCTGCCGCTCTCCGATCCTCGCCCGGTAGGTGACCGCGCCGTCGTCGTACGCCCGGTCGAGCACCTCGCTCCGCCGCTCCATGAGCGACACAGCTTCACCGTCACTCGTGGCCACGGTCACATCGACCTCCACCACACGGCCGCGCGTGAGGGCATGCACGCGGCGGCTCAGATCCGCGTGCCCCGCGTGCGCCGGATCGACCGCTGCGAACGCGATCGACCCCGGGATCCGGCTCTGCCAGTACGCCAGCTCGGAACGATCCCGCAGCTGATCGGCCTTGTTGAGCAGCACGAGCCGCTCGGGCTCGCGGTAGTCCACGCCGGTCTTGTCCGCGGAGTCCCGCGACTCACGCACGAGCTCGTCGAGCGTGCGCACCACCGTCTCGTAGTGCAGCTCGGCGTTCGGGTCGCTCACATCCAGCACGATCAGCAGCAGGTCGGCGTGCATCGCCTCCTCGAGCGTCGCGCGGAAGCTCGCGATCAAGTGGTGCGGCAGGTCGCGCACGAACCCGACGGTGTCCGACAGCAGCACGTTCTCTCCCTCACCGCCGGCGCCGCGGACGTGCCACTGCCGTGTGCGCGTCATGAGCGTCGCGAAGAGCTGATCGTTCGCGAACGCGCCGCCGGCGGTCGAGGCGTTGAACAGCGTGCTCTTGCCGGCGTTGGTGTAGCCCACGAGCCCGACCGTGTAGTGCTCGCGGTTCCGGTGGGCGACCTCGCGGGTTTTGCGGGCATGGATGGAGTCGAGCTCACGGCGGAGCTGTGTCTTCTTCCGCTGCACGATCCGCCGGTCGATCTCGAGCTGCTGCTCACCAGGCCCGCGTGTGCCCACACCGCCGATGCCGCCCGACCCCACGATCCGCTCGAGGTGGCTCCACATGGCGCGGAGCCGGGGGTAGGTGTACTCGAGCTGCGCGAGTTCGACGGCGAGCTTCGCCTGGTGCGTGCTCGCGCGGCTCGCGAAGATATCGAGGATCAGCTCCGATCGGTCGATCACCTTCTTCTCGAGGATCTTCTCGATCGCGGCGATCTGGTTCGGGCTCAGCTCGTGATCGAAGATGACGACGGCGGCTTTCAGCTCGTCGCACATCGCCTTGAGCTCGTCGACCTTGCCGCGGCCCATGTACGTGGCGGCCTCGGGCCGGTCTCGCTTCTGCATCAACTCGCCGACCACCGTCGCGCCCGCGGTCTCCGCGAGCGAGCGCAGCTCACCGAGCGGGTCGCGCTCGTCGAACCGGTCGCCGGGCAGGTAGCACGCCGCGAGCACGGCCCGTTCCCGCTTGACCTGGATGTCTTGTCGTTCCTTCGGCTGACCCATAGGGACGATCCTAGGAGGATCCCGACGCGCGACCGGCGCGGTTCAGTCGACTTCTTTGAAGCTCTCGGCCGAGTAGATCGACCCGGCCTCTTCCGCCGCCTTGAGTTCGCCGCGCGTGAGGTGTGGGACGCCGCTCCGGGCGTAGGGCTGCACCGACGCGACCGCGGGCACGACCGTGAGCGGGAGCGTGTACCGCCCGGTGAGCGAGGGGTGTACGGGGTTGATCACGCCCGCATCGCGTGGCTGGGCGTCGGCCACCAGGTCGATCACCGCGACGATCTCATCGGGCCCGATCGACTCCACGATCACCGTGCCCCGGACCGGCACGCCCGCTGCAGACGACACGGCGTTGGTCGGGTAGAGCCGCGTGTCCGGGCCGATGGTGACCCGCGAATCTCGGCGGAGGTATGGGGACCGGCCGGGCCCGCTCGGCGCCGCGGGCGTCCCGAGCAGCTCGATCGCCACCGCCTCGAACTCGGTCCCCTCGCCCACTTCGATTGGTTCGTTCATCGGCGGGAAGAGCGGGAGTTCGAGCACCCACTGCTCGGTCCCGGGCAGTCGCGCGGGGTCATCCACCCCCCGCGTCACGACGAGGACCTGCCCCGCGTCCGACGGCCCGATCGCAAAGATCGACCGGCGGTCGATGCTCACCACCTCCACCTCGGCAGCGGGCACCCACACGTTTGCCGACTCGAAGGGGTCGACCGCCGGGCGCTCGCCGGCACACCCGATCAGGGCGATCGGGAGGGCCAACGCACCAAGAACCGCGAGGTGTACACGAGTCATGCTTGCATCGTACCGAGCACGTGGCGGCAGGTTCGGCGGTGGGCGCGGGTTGGTGACGTGCCTTAGCCCCCGCTACAAACGCGACGTACTCGCCACGGGAACGTCTTTCAGCAGCCGGGCAACCGCAGAGCGCCCGCTGTTGATCGCGCCTTCCACATAGCCGCAGAATCGGTCGTCGAGTTCGGCGCCGGCGAAGCGGACCGGGCCGTCCCACGCTGCGAGTTGCGGAGCCGCATCACGATTCCCGCCGCGTCGAACGAAGGCGTTGTAGCCGCCTCCACACCACGGGTGATCCACCCAGATGGCCTCTGCGACTTCGACCGGCGCTGCCGCTTGCTCCCCGAGTGGCGCACCGATGAGATCGAGCAACCGTGTGCAGCGATCGTGCGCGGAGAGCGCGGCCCAGTGGCGTGCGAGTGGCCCGCCGGCGTAGGCCATGAGCTGTGGGAGCTGGCCGTCGTCGGGGCTGGCGTCGATCACCGCGAGACCCGAGGGCTCACCGAAGAGCACCCAGCCGCTAAGGCCCTTCGGTCTCCAGAACGCGGTCTCGTAAACGAGGGCGATCTTGATCACCGCCCCGGCCGCGAACGAGTCAAGGAGTTGGGCGAGTCGATCGTGCTCGTCGATATCGAACTCGATGCGACGAGCAACGGGCGGCGGGACGGTGACCACGACGTGATCGGCGCACCAAACGCCCGCATCGGTTCTCACCTGCACTCGCCCCGCTGTCGTTCGCATATGCGTGACCGGCGTCCCCAGTCTCGGCGCTCGGTGCAGTTTCGACGCCAGCGCATCGACGATGCCATCCATGCCGATCGAAAACTGGAACTCGAGATCGGTCCTGTGCGAGTCGTACCGTGACAGCTGTTCGCGCACCGCGTGTGCATCGATCTCGTCGAGCGCGGCCCCGTAGGCCTCCGTGAGGTGCGAGCGAGCGATCGCGTCATCCTCGGGGGACAGGAGCATCGACCGCAGCACCGCACCGAGACTCCCTCGTGGTGCCGAACGGTGTGGCGCGAGGCGGCTCACGGCACGCCCGGCTTCGCCCGCGCTCTCCCACGGCGTGGCCCACCACTTCACGGAGAGCCACAACGCACGCAGCGCCTCGCCCACAGTGTCCCACCGGACCACGTGCTCCTCGATCAGGTCATAAAGTTCGTCGATGTCGATCAGGTCACGGGCGGGGAAGACCGTGTCACGAACCACACGGAGGCTCGTGCCGGTCTCGGGCACCGGCGAGATGGGCATCCCCGCGTGTTCGGCGAGTTCGAGCACATGGTGCATGTCCGCGTTGACGGTCTGAGCGCCCTGGTCGAACGTCCCGCCTGTGGCCAGCGGCACGGTTCTGATTCGTCCGCCGAGGTCGTCCTGAGCCTCAAGGATTTGGCACGTCAGCCCCGTGGACTCGGCGGCGACCGCTGCAGCGAGGCCCGCAGCGCCCCCGCCGACGACGATCAGGTCGACATCACCTTCAACACCCATCAGGACTCCATGAGACGACCATTGTGCGCACGTGTACCGCTGGGCGGTGTTCGAGATGCTCTGGGTCAACCGCGGATACGAACGCCGGCGCGCTCCGCGGGTTCAGAGACGAAAAAAGCCGCGACGAGCCGCGGCTTCTCGTACACGTCGAGATGTCTGTGTATCCGTCGGGGAGTCGGACGTCAGTTGGCGATGGCGACCGGCTGACCAGCGGTCTCTGTCGTGGTTGACTCGTCCTTGCCGGAGCACTCCTTCTTGGTCGAGGAGCACTCGCTCTTCGAGCTGCACTCGGCCTTCGCTGCGGAATCGCAGCTCCCGCCGCCGCACTGCTTCGCGGCAGCGAGCGTGGATCGGTCGAGGTCGGCCGAGGCGCTGTAGAACGACGCGGGGATGATCACCGGGGTCATCGAGGAGGCCATCGCGAGCGACGGGGCCGTGATGGCGTCAACCTGGGCCTTGACGGTCTTAGCGCACATGGTGGCGCAGGACGACGTGGCCGACGAGCTGCACGAGGCCTTGTCAACGGTCGCGGTCGCTGCGGCGATCACCTTGCTACCGGTCGCACCGGTGACCGGACAGGTCGCCTTGGGGGCCTCGTCCGAGGCGGCCGCGATCGTCTGGGCCTTCGAGGCGGTCAGCGGGCAGCAAGAGCCGCTCTTGGGCGCCTCTGTCGAGGCGGCGATGGTCTGCGACGCAGCGGCCTTCGAGCAGGTCGACGCGCAGTCGGACTTGGCCTCGGAAGCGGCGGCGATGGTCTGGCTGCTCTTGGAGCAGGTCGCAGCGCAGTTCGAGTGGCTGGCGGCGGCCTCATCGGCAACGGCCACGACCGAGGTGGTGTCGGTCGTGTGGTCGCACGAGCCGGTCAGCGCACACAGGCTGTGGCCGCTCATCACGCCGTAGGCCGCGGCGCCGAGCAGGCCCGCGCCCGCGAAGGTCATGAGAACCGAACTGATCGAGGCGCCACGCTTGGACGTCTGCTTCATAATCGAATCGCTCCGGATAGATGATAGGTACTTGTCTGGTGACTGCGATGTGGGGTGCAGCATCGAATCATGCGCTGGCGACCCGCGATGGGTCAACCAACGCTTCATCGATTTGTTTCCCGATTCCTCGGAATAATCGAGCGGGCAGTAGAACGGACTGTTGCGCCCACCTATTCCCGGCGTCACGCCCCCTGGCGCTTGTATGGGGAGTATCGCCCGGCCTCGATCTCGGTCGCTGAGAACACCCGAGCCGACCGTGGCGGCACTGAGAGGTGCATCAGCCCGCTCTCCAAGCGGGCCTCGTCGCCCGAAATCGCGCACACCATCGGTGTGTACGACATCTGTCGGGGGTCACGTACCTGCACCACGTCATGCACCGTCCGGCCCGACGGGTTCGCCACCACGACCATGAGTTCCGATCGCCGGTCCGTCGTCCGCTGAAACGCCAGCACATGCTCGGCGTGCAGGGTCTGGAACTCTCCGAACCGCAGCGCCGGGTGCGCGCTCCGAAGCTCGACGAGCGACCGCATCCAGGTCAGTTCGTCCAAGGCCGCCTCGTCCTCATCCTCGAGCAGGTGCCACGGCATCGTGCTGCGGTTGCCCGGGTCCGGACCTCCATGCACACCGAGTTCGACGCCGTAGTACAGCAGCGGCGCGCCGGGGAGCGTGAACTGCAGCACCTGCGCCAGACGCCGAACCTCTTGATCCGGCAGCACATGCCCCACACGTGGTGTGTCGTGATTGTCCAGGATCAGCCACGAACGCAGGACGGCGTCCAGACCCGCATCGTCGACCATTGTCTGGAGCAGGGCGGACGCATGCTGACCGGACATCCCGCCTTTGACATACGTGTACAGAATCGCCTGGGCGTGGAAGTTGAGCACGCCATCCATGGCGCGCATCCACCGGTCCGGATAGCTCCAGATCTCGCCGACCACGAGCGAGCCGGGCTTGGTCTCGTGCGCCGCATCCGAGATCGCCCGCAGGTGCTCGAAGCCGAGGTCGTAGGCCACATCGAGCCGCCACCCGTCGGCCCCGCGCTCGAGCCACCGGCGCACGACCGACTCGGCCCCTTCCCAGAGCTCTTCGCGCACCGGTGGGTGCTCCAGGTTGAGCTCGGGCAGGTTCGGCACGTTGAACCACGAGCGATACCCGTTCGGATGCGCCGCGTCGATCACGTAGTGCTCACGCCACGGGCTCTCGGGGTTGGCCATCGCCTCGACGAATCGCGGGTGCGTCCCGCCCGTGTGGTTGAACACGCCATCGAGCACGAGCTTCATGTCCCGCGCGTGGAGGTCGTCGGCGAGCGCCGTCAGATCGGCGCTGGTGCCGAACTCGGGGCTGATCGCGAAGTAGTCGGTCGCGTCATACTTGTGGTTGGTCAACGCCTCGAAGATGGGGTTGAGGTAGAGCACCTCCGCGCCGAGCGAGGCGATGTGATCCAGCCGGTCGCGGAGCGATGCGAGATCGCCGCCCCAGAACTCGAGTTCCGCGGTGTTGCACCCGATCTCCGGGTTGCGCGTGCCCCGCTTGGGTGCTCGTCCCCAGTCGTCGACGAGTGTCCGCGGTGCCGCGTACCGGTCGCGCTTGGCGTCGAGATCGTGCGGCCGCGCGAAGCGGTCCACGAACACCTGGTACACCGTCGCGCCTGTGCGCCAGTCGCGGGCTCGCGAGGCGAACGGCTCCGTACGTTCATCCGGCGCCACAGGGACACTCGGCCGCCCCGCGGCATGGGTTTCGAGCAGTGTGGACATGTGTGTTCTCGCGGCGTGTGGTGGTGCTGATGCTCACGTCCAAGCCTAGCAGCGACGCGCCGACCGCCGCCGGGTATCGTCCGCGCATGACCGACCAACGCGACGAAGCCAACCCGTACGCCTCCCCATCATTCGAGCCCGCCCCCTCCGGTCTGCCGAACCGCGACTGGAACCGGCCCATGCCCGGCGAGCGGACCACCAACGTCGTGGGGCTCATCGGCTTCATTCTCTCGATCACCTGCTGCCTCTCGCCGATCGGCCTGATTGTGAGTCTGATCGCGCTCGCCAAGCCGCCGCGTGGGCTCGCGATCGCGGGTGTGATTGTCGGGCTGATCGGGAGCGTCTTGCTCGGCTTCGGCATCCTGAGCGTGGTCGCTGTCATTGCCGGTGGGCATGGCGTCGCGGTCGCGATCTCGACCCAGGCCGATGCCGAGGCGCTGGATCTGCAGATCGGCCGGTTCGAGAGTGAGGAAGGTCGTCTCCCCACCAGCCTCGACGAGGTGCATCTGCCACCGGCCTCGGTGATCGATGCCTGGGGCAACGAGTACGCCTACGAGGTCGGTGCGGATGGATCCTGGTCCCTGACCTCGGCGGGGCCCGACGGCGTTTTCGACACGTCCGATGACTTTGACGCCCGTGCGCTTGCCAATGGCTCAGCCGATCCGAGCGTGATGCAGACCTGGCAAGAGGCCGGTGATCAGGGCAACGCACCGGTGGTCGACGTGATCTCGGCGACCTTCGAGACCGCCGAGATCCAGCAGTGGCTCATCAACAACGAGTCGATGCCGGCCTCCGCTGACAAGGCCTCGGGCTCGGCTCCCGCGCCCTGATCCCGCATCCAAGCCCTAGGAGCGGGGGTGGTGACGGCTCGGAACCTCGCCGGCCGTGCGACCTGCCACACTGGCAGAGCCATCCGCGTGATGGCTCCCGAAACGGCCTTGCGCTGGTGGCACCGCTCTTGCACCCGCTCTCCCGACCTCGCACCGGAAGGACCCCGCATGGGCAAGATCATCGGCATCGACCTCGGCACCACCAACTCCGTCGTCGCCGTCATGGAAGGCACGGACCCCAAGGTCCTCATCAACTCCCAGGGCAACCGCACCACGCCCTCGATCGTGGCCTTCACCGACAAGGGCGAACGGCTGGTCGGTGATCCCGCCAAGCACCAGCAGGTCACCAACCCCACCAACACCATCTACTCCGTCAAGCGGTTCATCGGTCGTCGCCACGCCGAGGTACACGCCGACGAACGCCGCGTGCCCTACGAGCTGACCGGCGGCGAGTCCGAGCTTGTCAAGATCAACGTCAAGGACAAGTCGTACACGCCCCAAGAGATCAGCGCGATGGTGCTCCGCGAGCTCAAGAAGGTCGCGGAAGACTACCTCGGGGAAGACGTCACCCAGGCCGTCATCACCGTTCCGGCGTATTTCAACGACTCTCAGCGGCAGGCGACCAAGGAGGCCGGCGAGATCGCGGGCCTCAAGGTCGAGCGGATCATCAACGAGCCGACCGCTGCGGCCCTCGCCTACGGCCTCGAGAAGAAGGCCAACGAGAAGATCGCGGTCTTCGACTTCGGGGGTGGTACGTTCGACATCTCCATCCTCGATGTCGGGGATGGCGTCTTCGAGGTGCTCTCCACCAACGGCGACACGCAGCTCGGTGGTGACGATGTCGACGAACTGCTGATCGACCACATCGGGGAGGAGTTCCGCAAAGAGCAGGGCATCGATATCCGCAACGATGCCATGGCTCTTCAGCGGCTCAAGGAGGCCGCGGAGAAGGCCAAGAAGGAGCTCTCCAACGCGCAGGAGACAGCGATCAACCTGCCGTTCATCACGGCCGACCAGTCGGGGCCGAAGCACCTCACCCAGACCATCACTCGTGCGAAGTTCGAGAGTCTGATCTCGAGCGTGCTCGACAAGCTCCGCGGGCCGTGCCAGGCAGCGATCAAGGACGCCAAGCTCAGCCCGAGCGACATCGACGAGGTCGTGCTCGTCGGCGGTTCGACCCGCATTCCCGCGGTTCAGGAGCTGTGCAAGACCGTCTTCGGGAAGGAGCCCAACCGCTCGATCAACCCGGACGAGGTCGTCGCCATCGGTGCGGCCATCCAGGGCGGCGTGCTGCAGGGCGATGTGAAGGATGTGCTGCTCCTCGATGTGACGCCGCTGTCGCTCGGTGTCGAGACCCTCGGCGGTGTGATGACCAAGCTCATCGAGCGCAACACCACGATCCCGACGTCGAAGAGCGAGACGTTCTCGACCGCTGCCGATAGCCAGAGCTCGGTGGAGATCCACGTGCTCCAGGGCGAGCGCGAGTTCGCACAGGACAACCGCACGCTCGGTCGGTTCACGCTCGACGGCATCCCGCCGGCTCCGCGCGGCACCCCTCAGATCGAGGTCGAGTTCAAGATCGACGCCAACGGCATCCTCAATGTCTCGGCCAAGGACAAGGCCACCGGCAAGAGCCAGCACATCACGATCGAGGGCAGCTCCGGCCTCGACGAGGCGGAGATCGACCGGATGCGGTCCGATGCCGAGGCCAATGCCGCGGCCGACAAGGAGCGCCGCGAGCTCGTCGACTTGAAGAACCGCGCCGAGGCGATGGTGCATCAGACCCGCACCCAGCTCGAGGAGCACGGCGAGAAGGTCGACGCCGCGGTCCGCGGCAAGATCGAGACCGCCCTCGCCTCCGTTGAGGAGAAGGTCAAAGGCGACGACAAGCCGGCGCTCGAAGCAGCGGTCAAGGAGCTCGAGACCGCCGGCATGGAGCTCGGGCGGGTGATCTACGAGGATGCGGCCAAGCAGGCGCAGGCCGGCGGGGCACCGTCGGGTGATGGCGGTGGAGACCCTGGGGCGGAGACGCCCGGCACCGATGACGACGTGGTTGATGCCGATTTCCGCGTCAAGGACGACTGATTCACGGTGTTCATCGGGTCTCTGGTCCGCGGGCTCGCGCCCGCGGTTCGTTTATTTGGTTTCTGCTCGGGTTGCCCCGCCGTCGAATCATCAGTGGCCCGTGGAGGCTTATCGGAGCTGAGACCGGTTCTCGGCCCAGGACGCGGTTTTTTTCGGATTTCTCGCACGGTCCTTGTCCGGGATGTCCGAAGAAAGTTATGCTACGCCTGGCAGGGTGATCCGCCCTGCCCCACACTCCAGACTCTCTCTCCTCCAGCGTGCCGCTCCCCGAGAAGGGAGCGGCGTGCTTTTTGGGGTGTTTCGGTGATCCCTCAGGCCACCGCGTCACATCGGCGCTGAAGCTGAGCTTCGCGAAGCTTCAGCTTTCTGCGGGGTGACCTGAGGTCGCCGAAGAGCCCGCTCAGATCCCCATGGCCTCGGCCATCGCCCGCCCCATGGATGCTGGCGTCTCCGAGATCGTGCATCCCGCGTCGCGGAGGGCCTCGAGCTTGTGCTCGGCGGTGCCCTCGGTGCCTCCGCCGGAGATGATCGCACCGGCGTGGCCCATTCGCTTGCCGGGTGGGGCGGTCTTGCCCGCGATGAAGGCGGCCACGGGTTTGGTGACCTTGGCCTTGATGAGGGCCGCTGCGGCCTCCTCGTCGGTGCCGCCGATCTCGCCGATCATGAGGATGCCGTGTGTGTCCGGGTCGGCCTCGAGTGCCTCGATCACATCGGCGTGGGACATGCCCCGGACGGGGTCGCCGCCGATGCCGACGCACGTGGACTGACCGATGCCCAGGCTCGAGGTTTGCCAGACCGCTTCGTACGTCAGCGTGCCGGACCGGCTCACGATGCCGATCGCCTTGCCGGTGCTGGCCTCGCTCACGTGAGTGTGGATGTAGCCGGGCATGATGCCGATTTTGCACCCGGCGTCGGTGTAGGGCCCGCCGCCGTTGCCGGTGCCCTCGCCGGTCTTGGGCCCTGGAGTGATGACACCGGGGCAGTTTGGACCGATGAGGGTGATCGTGTGCTCGCCTCGCCCTGCCCGTTCCGCGTTGATGATGTCCAGCTGGCGGCGTGCCCGCACCATGTCCTGCACCGGGACACCCTCGGTGATCACGGCGATCAGCCGGATCCCGGCGTGGGCGGCCTCGAGGATCGCATCGGCGCAGAAGGGCGGGGGGACGAAGATCATCGTCGCGTCGGCACCGGTTTCACGGACCGCGTCGGCGACCGTGTTGAAGATCGGCAACCCGTTCGGATCGGACTGTCCGCCCTTGCCGGGCGTCACACCGCCGACCATGGTGGCCGAATAGTTGTGGCAGCCCTTCGTGTGAAGGGCCCCGAAGGAGCCCGTGATGCCCTGGCAGAGAACGCGTGTGCTTTGGTCGACGAGTATGGCCATGATTCGACGAGTCTACCGAGCTGCCCAGGCCGTGGTGGGAACCGCGCTGGCTGGTACTGGCGCCGCGGTGCTCGGTGGGTGTGAGTTCTTCGATTACTCCGCGCAGGGCGAGTTGCAACTCGTCGCCGAGTCACCACACCAGTGGACCGGCGTGGCGGTCGGCCGCACGGGCCGCGTCTTCGTGTGCTACCCGAGATGGGGTGGGGCGTACGAATACGCGGTCGAGGAGATCAAGGGCGAGCGGCGGATCCCGTATCCGAACGTCGAGATGAACCGGTGGTCGCCGACGGACAACCCATCGGAACGGTTCGTATGCGTGCAGAGCGTGACCTTCGATGACGCGGGTGATCTGTGGGTGCTCGACACCGGCAACCCGGAGTTCAGGGGCGTGATCCCTGGCGCTCCCAAGCTGGTGCATATCGATCTCGCCGACAATCTGGTCGTCAGCATCAATCCGTTCGACAGTGCACTGGCGCTGCCGCACAGCTACCTCAACGATGTCCGCGTCGATCGTCGCCGCAACTTCGCGTACATCACCGACTCGGGGGCGGGGGGGCTCATCGCGCTCAACCTGCTCACGGGTGTCGGCCGGCGCGTGCTGGATGGGCACCCATCGACGCTGGCCGATCCGAACGTGATCCCGGTGATCGACGGCCGGGAGTGGCGCGATGTGCGCACGGGGCAGGTGCCTCAGATCCACGCGGATGGGATCGCGCTCGACCACGAGGGACGGTTCCTCTACTGGCAGGCGCTCACGGGCGACACGCTGTACCGCATCCCGACGGTGCTGCTGCGCGACTTCGCTACGCCGCACGAGCAAATCGCGGCGTCGGTGGAGGTGATGGGCCGGACGGTGGTGACCGACGGGATGGAGATCGACCGCAACGGGCGGATCTACTTCACATCGCTCGAGAACAACTCGATCGTGCTGCGTCAACCGACGGGCGAGCTGTATGCGCTGGTCGACGCGCACCCGCAGCTCGACTGGCCGGATAGCTTCGCGTGGGGCCTGAACCGATGGCTCTACTTCACGACGGCGCAGATCCACGAGCACGCCCAGTTCCGTCCTGAAGGTGGTGCGCCGGACGAGCCGTACCGGCTCTGGCGGGTTGGGGCGCCGGGCGGGCGCTGACGAATTCAGAGCGTCAGAACCACATGCGGCTGCGGTTGGAGCGTCCTGGTGCGACGAGAGACGTGCGCGGTCATTGACCCGATGTTCGTGGGAGCGGGACGCTCCCACCACCGAATGTCGACCGCGCTTGGGATGGCTACCGCTCGTTGGTGTTGGGCACGGCCCAGACCACGTTCTGCTTCTCGTCATAGAACTTGGCGACGGGGCCCGAGTCTTTCATGACGCCGATGAAGGCGCGGCTGTTGCCCGACTCGTCGGCGAAGCCGATGCGGAGCGCATCTTTGGCGAAGCCGAGCCAGGCGCGGACCTGGCCCTTCTCGTCGAGCAGGGAGATGGCGGGTAGGTCGCCCTCAACCGAGACCTTGGCGCGGAGGGCGCCGTGGTTGTCGAAGAGCTGCATGGTCGGGCCCTCGTCGTCGGCCGCGAGTCGGCCGACGAGTCGGCCGTCCTCGTCGACCAGCTGCAGCTCGTGGAGCTGGAGCTGGCCTCGGAACTGCCGCGCGAGCTGTCGCTCGATCGCGTCGACGCGGGCCTCGAGTGAACCGGAGTCGCCGTTGGTGCTCATCCGAGCCGCCTTCCGCTAGGGGCCATCGTGGCTGTGTTCACGCGGTCGCCTGTCCGAAGCGTTCGGCGACGACCTGCCAGTTCACGACGTTCCAGAACGCAGCGATGTAGTCCGGGCGGCGGTTCTGGTAGTTGAGGTAGTAGGCGTGCTCCCAGACGTCGAGGCCGAGGATGGGGGTGTGGCCGGCGCCCATGCCGCCGAAGGCCTCGGGCATGAGCGTGGTGTCCTGGTTGGCGGTGGAGCAGACGTGGAGTGTCTTGCCTGGGTTGACGCAGAGCCAGGCCCACCCGGAGCCGAAGCGGGTGGCTGCAGCATCGGCGAACTGCTGCTTGAAGGCATCGAAGGAGTCGAAGGCGCTGTCGATCGCGGCGGCGAGGTCGCCGGTGGGTGTCTGCGCGCCGCCGCCCTGGAGGCTCGGCCAGAAGAGCGTGTGGTTGAAATGGCCGCCGCCGTTGTTCCGGACGGCGCCCTGCTTGTCGGCGGGCACATCACCGAGGTTGCGGAGCACCTCCTCGATGGGCGTATCGGCCAGGGCGGTGCCCTCGAGCGCAGCGTTGACCTTGGTCACGTACGCGTTGTGGTGCTTGCCGTGGTGGATTTCCATCGTCTTCGCGTCGATGTGCGGCTCGAGCGCGGCGAATTCATACGGCAGGGCGGGCAGCGAGTAAGGCATCGTTCAACCTCTCGTGTCTGACGGTGTGGGCGGAATGCGGAGAGCGGGGCAATGTACGACGGAACCATGGTGTCTCTCAAACCGCGGGGTCTGTCCTGAAGCATGGGTGGTGCGCGTGCTACGCTCGGTCCCATGCTGGAGCTACATGGAATCCGCAGGTCGTACCCGGGCGTTGCTGTGGTCGGCCCCATCGACCTTCGGGTGGATGCGGGTGAGACGGTGGCGTTGATCGGCCCGAGCGGGTGCGGAAAGTCGACGCTGCTTCGTGTGGCCATCGGTCTCGACACGCCGGAACGCGGCCACGTGGTGTTTGACGGCGGGGTGGTGTCTTCGAGGGCGTGGCGTGGCATTCGCCGGCGCACGGGGTATGTCATCCAGGAGGGCGGGCTGTTCCCGCACCTGAGCGCGCGGGAGAACGTCTCGTTGCCTGCCCGACATCATGGGATGTCGGCCGGTGCGATCGAGGCACGGATCGGCGAGCTGGGTGAACTCGTGCGTCTTGATCCTGCCATGCTCGATCGTCCGCCGGCACGGTTGTCGGGTGGTCAGCGGCAGCGTGTGGCGCTGATGCGGGCGTTGGTGCTCGATCCGGCGCTGTTGCTGTTGGACGAGCCGCTCGGGGCGCTCGACCCGCTTATCCGGTACGAGCTACAGGGCGAGCTGAAGCGGATCTTCGCGGCGCTGAAGAAGGCGGTGCTGATCGTGACGCACGACCTGGCGGAGGCTGAGTATTTCGCGGATCGGGTGGTGCTGCTGCGCGATGGTTCGATCGCGCAGCAGGGCCCGCCGGAGGATCTGCTCGAGCGTCCGGCGGACGAGTTTGTTCGCACGTTTGTGCGCGCGCAGCGTGGCCACCAGCGTGGGGAGGGTGACGATGGTGCGTGAAGTGTTGGGGCGTGATCTCGCAGTGCGTCTAGTGATGTGCGTTGCTCGGGTCCGCGGGCTTGCGCCCGCGGCTCGTGTTGTTGTTTTCGTAGCGATTGTTGTTGGTGTGGTGGTTGGTGTGTGTGGTGGTGCGTTTGCCCAGGGTGAGGTGGCCGGAGAGCGTCCGACGATCGTGACCGGCTCGAAGCAGTTCGCGGAGAGCCAGATTCTTGGCGAGCTCGCAGCGCTCGCAGCGGAGCGGAGCGGGTATGGCGCTCGTCATCGCGCTGCGCTGGGCGGGACAGCGGTGGTGTGGTCGGCACTGGTGTCGGGCGAGGTCGATATCTACGCGGACTACTCGGGCACGCTGTTGTTCGAGACGTTTGCGGACGAGGGCTTCGATTCGCTCGAGCAGCTTCGCGAGCATCTCGCCGAGCGGTACGCGATCGGTGTGACGGCGCCGATCGGGTTCAACAACTCCTACGGGCTGGCGATGCGCGAGTCGCGGGCCGATGAACTCGAGCTGAGGCGCATCTCCGACCTTGTTGGGCATCCGGAGCTGGTGCTGTCTTTGAATCCTGAGGCATCGGGCCGGGCGGATGTGTGGCCGGGCGTGTTCGAGACGTACAGCCTGCCCGTGAACGATCCGGAGGTGCCGCTCTCGACGCCGGCCCAACTCGAGCACGAGATCGGGTACCAGGCGCTGGCGAGCGGCGAGGTGGATCTGATCGTCGTATACACGACGGATGCGAAGATCATCTCGCAGGACCTGCGTGTGCTGGATGATGATCGCGCACATTTTCCGGTGTACGACGCGGTGTTCCTGTACCGGCTCGATCTGCGTGCGCGCGCGCCGGAGGTTGTTGCGGCGATCGAGGGGTACGCGGGTACGATCGACGAGTCGCTCATCACGCGGCACAACGCGATGGTGGAGATCGATGGACGCACGCCGCGTGCGGCGGCGGCGGTGCTCGAGTCGGCGGTGCTCGGTGGGGAGGCTGTCGAGGTTCGGGAGCCGACGCGTGGCGAGCGGATCGCGCAGCGGACCGTCGAGCATCTCTACCTCACCGGCGTTGCGGTGGTGATCGCGATTGTGGTGGCGGTGCCGCTCGGCGTGGTTGCGGCGAAGGTTCCGACGAGCGGGCCGCCGATCCTCGGGATCGCGGGGATCTGCTACACGATTCCGTCGCTCGCGCTGCTCGCGTTGATGATTCCCTTGAGCGGGTACGGGCTCGGGCTGGGGACACGGTCGGCGATCGTCGCGCTGGTGCTGTACGCCTTGCTGCCGATCATCCGCGGCGCGCAGCTTGGGTTCATCGAGATCGACCCGGCGATCCGGCGGTCGGCACGGGCGATCGGGCTCTCCTTTGGGGCTCGGCTCGTCCGCGTGGAGTTGCCGCTCGCGGCGCGTTCGATCATGGGTGGGATCAAGACGGCGACGGTAATCACCATCGGGTACGCGACGCTCGGCGCGTTCATCGACGCGGGCGGGTACGGGGTGCCGATCCTGACCGGGCTGCGGCGGCTCGATAACGGGTTGATTCTGGAGGGGGCGATTCCAGCAGCGGTGATGGCGTTGCTCGCGCACGCGCTGTTCGCGGGTGTGGAGCGGGTTGTTGTGCCTCGGGCGCTGCGGGAGGGGTGAGCCCGTTTGGGTGACTTGGTGTTGGTGGTGGGTTGGTCCGCGGGCCGGCGCCAGCGGCTCGTGTGGTGGGCGCCCGCGGCTCGTTGGGTGAGGCGGTGGTGATCTTCAGTGGAGGACGACGCTGGCGTCGGGGAGTTCGCTCCAGGCGCGGAAGCGGTCGAGTTCTTCGCCTTGTAGGGATTCGACGCGGACGGGCGAGTCGCCGAAGTAGGGCTCGGACGCGACGACTTTGGAGCCGACGAAGGCGAAGTAGAGCGGTTCGTTGACGGTGATGCCGAGCGTGTCGATGGTCAGCGGGGCGAGTTCGGGGGCGGCGCCGATGAGTTCGAGGAGTTCATCGTCGATCATGATCGGGTCGCGGCCGAAGTCGAGGAACTGGACGCGGAGGCCCTGGACGCCGAGGACGGAGGTGACCCAGTAGGCGTCGTGTCGTTCGAGCTGCGCGAGGCAGGGATCGATCGCGGGGTCCTGCATGGTGAGGCGGCGTTCGATGAGTCGCTCGAGGTCGCCGCGCGGGAGATGCCACTCCTGGGGGGCGATGGGTTCGAGGCGGACCCAGGCGACATTGTTGTGCTCGAGGGCTTCGGAGAGGTCGACGTGCATGCCGATGAGGCGGTCGAGGCGGCCGGCGAGGCGGCGCTCGGTGGAGAAGTCCCAGTAGTTGCTGAATCGCGCGTCGGGGCGGACGTTGATCGCGCGCGGGTTGTGACGGATGAGGTCGGTGAGGGGGAGGCACGCGTCGGAGGCGATGAGCTCGACCTCGCGGCCGTCGGCGAAGGCGATGACGGAGCCGAGCGGGTTGTCGCTCTGCCACCGCGCGAACTCGGTGTAGCCGCGCATCTCGTAGTGATCGGCGAAGGGCCGGTGGCAGCCGGCCAGGCCCAGGGTCAGGGCACCGGCGGATGCGAGCGCCAGCGCGGGTGCGAGGCAGGAGGTGAATCGGTCGCGCATGGATCGGCTCCCGGGTGAGGTGCAGATGGGGTTCGGACGCGGACCCTCACATCATCGTCGACGAGGGGGCGATTCCGCCAGTCGGGGCGGTTTAGTCGACACCTTTGAGGGTGCGCTCGAGGCGCGGGAACCAGGTGCCGCCGCGGTCGAGCGAGAGGGCGACGCGGCCGGAGCTGCCGTAGATGTGCTCGGCCGGCACAGGGCCGTAGAGAGGGAAGCGTGAGTCGAGCGAGCGGTCGCGGTTGTCGCCGATCATAAGGAACTCATCGTCCGCGAGGTGGAACTCGAAGCGGTCGCGCGGTGTGAAGAAGATGTCCGTGCCGGCCACCCGGTGAGGGGTGAGCGTGTGGCGTTCGAGGAGTCGTTGGATGGTGTGCTCGACGTACTCGCCGTCGGTGCGTGGGAGGCGCTCTTTGAGGATTTCGAAGGCCAGGAGTGCGCCGCGTTCGTCGCGTGTGACGGATTCCGCCTCGACGACCTCGTACTCGAGCGGTTCGCCGTTGAGCGTGACGAGGCCATCCTGGATGATGACATGGTCGCCGGGGATGCCGAGCACCCTCTTGACCATGGTCTTGCCGGCGGTGGAGTCGGGGTTGTGCCAGGTGACGATGTCGCCGCGGTCGGGGGTGTCCCACCGGGCGATCCAGAAGCGTTGCCACGGGATGGGCCACCGCACGCCGTAGTCGAACTTGTTGACGACGATGCGGTCGCCGACCAGCATCGTGGGCTCCATGGAGCCGGAGGGGATGTCGTTCCAGTCGATGATCATCACGCGGATGGGGGTGAGAACGAGCAGTGCGACGACGATGGCGCTGACCCAGCTCCAGACGGTGTGGAGGAACCGGTGCCCGGGCGACATGGCCGCGAGTCGGGCCTTTTCGGCTTCGAGCTTGGCCCGCTTGCGTTCGCGTCGCGCGGCCCACCACGCGTGTGGCCGGCTCGGGCGGTCGGTTGGCTTGGGGGGCTCATCGGGCATCGCGGTGGGGTCCGGGGGTGTTGGGTTTGGGTTGTGGCGAGGGCCATGCGAGCGTAGCGTCGCGGCATGAGTGGAGCCGAAGCGGGCGTGTCTCGGAGTGTCGTCGCGCGGTATTCGGGCGATGGTGTGCGCACGGAGGTGGAGGTCGGGGGGCGGACGATCACCGCGGACGAGCCTGCGGAACAGGGTGGCGGGAATGCGGGCCCGACGCCGTTTGAGCTGCTGTACGGCTCGCTCGGTGCGTGCATGGTGGTGACCGCAGCGATGTACGCGCGTCGGAAGGGGTGGCCGCTGACCGGCGCCGAGCTACGGATCGACGGCGTGCACGAGGGGTACCGGCTGGCCTCGGCGCGTTCGGAGGTGCGGTTCGAGGGCGATCTGACGGCGGCGCAGGTGGAGCGTCTCCGGCAGATCGTGGACCGGTGCCCGGTACACCAGACGCTCGAGCAGGGCGTGGTGTTCGAGCCGACGACGCTGCTCGGTGATTGAACGGGTCTGTGGGGGGGTGGTGGCCCGTTCACGACCAGGGGTGGCCGATCGGGCGGTCTCGTTCCCAAAAACTGGTGGTGATGGGATTACATTTGCTGTCTATGCATAGATGCGCATAGTATAATGTCCTGCTTGGTGCAGGGCTCACAACGTGGTTCGCTCGTTGAGCCCGAGGATGGATGTCGCGCGTGCGGCAGGCGGGGTTGGTGCGCGGACGCGGAAAGGAGTTGTTATGGCTGGTTTCAACACATGGCGCGGTCGGTGCGCGCTGGGGGTTGTCGGTGCGTGTGGATTGTCGTGTGGTGGTTCGGCGCTTGGTGCTCAAGCGGGCCCGAGCATCGCGGATTGGAACCGTGATGGTGAGGTCACCGTTGTTGACTTCGTGCTGTTCAACAACGACTTCCAGGCGGGCGATGCGGATGTGAACGGCGATGGTGAGACCACGGTGGCGGACTTTGTAGTGTTCATCAACGAGTTCAAGCGGGCCGTGCTCTCGTAATACCCCTTGGCCACGGGCGAGCCGGATCGCGATTCCGAGAAGGCTCGCGCCTGAGTATCCGCGAGCCGGCCAGTGACGGCGCGGGCCTGCGGTCCGCGCCGTTTATGTGGTTGCTCGGTGTGGGTGGGCAGGCCTGCCAGGCCGTTGGAACGGTTGATGTTACTGGGCGGTCGCGAGTTGGCTGTGGCGGGTGTCGAAGTAGTGCCTCGACTGTTCGAGCGTGTCGGGCGTGAGCGGGAACTGGCCGTCGTAGATGGTGCCGCGGTATTGGAGTTTGGCCCGGATGGAGTTGCCCGCTTCGATACCGCAGGTGGCGAGGACGCCGGCGAGATTGTGGTTGAGCATCTCGAGTGTGCGTGAGCCGTAGTGCTCGGCCGATCGCGTGACGAGCTCTTTGCCGGCGACGCCTTGGATCGAAATGACGCGCCACCAGGCGCCCTCGTGACGGACCATGAGCGTGCGCGCGCCGGTGCGTTCGATGCCGAATCGCGTGGCGATGAAGGCACCGGCGGGGGTGTCGGGTGTTGGAACGGCGGCCAAGCCGAGGAAGAGACTCACGAGGAGGAGGATCGCTGTGGCGCGTGCAGCAAAGATGGGCGCGAGCGTGGAACGGAGCGTGCGCCGGACGACCTTCTCCGGGGCGCCGAACCGTGTGATGACATGCTCGTAGGCGTTGCGGGCGGCGCCTCGCTCGAGCTCATCGGCGAGGAGCTGACCGAAGTGTTCGGCGACCTCGGCCTCGACATCGCGGCGGAGCGCGAACTGCGGACGGATCGCGCGCGCGCACACGTCTCGGATGCGGGTGAGTGGCCACCGGAGGGCGCCGGCGGCGATGCGCGATGCGACGCGATGGTGATTCAGCACGGGATGGCTCCGTCTTGCACGCCCAGTACAGCATGGACAGCGGCGGCGCTGCGCTCCCACTTGGCACGTGCGGAGGCGAGGCGTTGGTGGCCGTCCTCGGTGAGGCGGTACTCACGGGCGCGGCGGCCGGTGTCGGTCTCGGTCCATTCGCCGGCCACGAGCCCTTTGCGCTCCATGCGCCGGAGCGCGGGGTACAGCGATCCTTCTTCGACGTGGAGGCGGCTCCCCGAGGCGGATTCGATGGCGCGGGCGATGGCGTAGCCGTGGAGGGATCGACGTCCGATGACGTGCAGCGCCATCATCTCAAGGGTGCCGGGGAGGAACTCTGCCGATTCTGGCACAGCAACACGTCTCAAAGGGAATGCGTGTGTTGACCGCACAGACGATCGTGCCTTGGTCACTGCACTATATGTCCGGTCTTGGTGTGAGCCAGGAGATCTCGGACGTTGCCCGATATGTGTTCGGGGTTGGTTGGCCGGGGTGTCACGTCAGCGCCGTGGCGAGTGCCATCGGTCGATCGGGTAGGCTTGGAGCGATGGAGCACGCGAGCGAATCGCACGATGCGGGATCGAGCACCGACCGCTCCCCTTCGAAGAGCCAGCGCTACCGCGAGTACTGGCAGGCGAACATCCGGTACCTGTTGTTGCTGCTGGCGGTGTGGTTTGTGGTGTCGTACGGGTGCGGGATTCTGTTTGTTGATGTGCTCAACCACATCCGTCTGCCTGGCTCGGGGTTCAAGCTCGGGTTTTGGTTTGCGCAGCAGGGATCGATCTACGTCTTCGTTGTGCTGATCTTTGTGTACGTGTGGCTGATGAACCGGCTTGATCGGCGGTTCGGCGTGGACGAGGGCTGACGCTGGGATCGACTCAGGGGCAAGGGGCCGACTCGATGGATGTGCAGGCGTGGACCTTTGTGATCGTGGGGCTGACGTTTGCGCTGTACATCGGCGTGGCGATCTGGTCGCGCGCGGGGTCGACGAGCGAGTTCTATGTTGCGGGGAAGGGCGTGCACCCGTTTGCGAACGGGATGGCGACGGGTGCCGACTGGATGTCGGCGGCGTCGTTCCTCGGGATGGCGGGTGCGATCTCGTTCCTCGGGTACGACGGTTCGGTGTACTTGATGGGGTGGACGGGCGGGTACGTGTTGCTTGCGTTGCTGCTCGCGCCGTATCTCCGAAAGTTCGGCAAGTTCACGGTGCCCGACTTTGTGGGGGACCGGTACTACTCGAAGTTCGCGCGCTTCGTGGCTGTGATCTGTGCGGTGTTCGTGAGTTTTACCTACGTCGCGGGTCAGATGCGCGGTGTGGGGGTGGTGTTCAGCCGGTTTCTCGAGGTCGACATCACGATCGGTGTGCTGATCGGGATGGGCATCGTGTTCTTCTACGCGGTACTCGGCGGGATGAAGGGGATCACGTATACGCAGGTCGCGCAGTACTGCGTGCTGATCTTCGCGTTCATGGTGCCGGCGATCTTTCTCGCGATTCAGCTCACAGCGAACCCGATTCCTCAGATCGGGTTCGGTGGCGAGCTCGCGGGGGAGATTGGCTCACGCATTGCGGCGGGCGAGCGGGTGACGTTGCTCGACAAGCTGGATGGGTTGAACGAAGAGCTTGGGTTTGCGGCGTACACGGACGGGTCGAAGCACTGGCTGGATGTGTTCTGCATCACGGCGGCGTTGATGGTGGGTACAGCGGGCCTGCCGCATGTGATCATCCGGTTCTACACCGTGCCGAAGGTGCGTGATGCGCGGATCAGCGCTGGGTGGGCATTGCTGTTCATCGCGATTCTGTACACGACGGCGCCGGCTGTTGGGGCCTTTGGTCGGACGAATCTGATCGACTCGGTGCGTGACGCGTGGTACAGCCCGGACGCTGCGGCCGCAGCGGGTGTCGGGGACCCGGCCTTGATCCCCGAGTGGTTCACGACATGGGAAGACTCCGGGCTGCTCGCGTGGGTGGATAAGAACGGTGATGGCCGTGTGCAGTACCTCGGCAAGGACGGCAGGAGCGTGGACGCGTTTGTGGGAACCCCGGTCTTCACCGGCGAGCGCGGTGCGCATGGGGAGCGTCTTGTTGCCAACGAGATCAAGTCGGACAACGACAACGAACTCTTCGTTGACCGCGACATCATGGTGCTGGCGAACCCTGAAATCGCTGGGTTGCCGGCGTGGGTGGTGGGGCTCGTTGCTGCGGGTGGGCTTGCGGCGGCGCTCTCGACCGCCGCGGGTTTGCTGCTGGTCGTGTCGACGGCGATCAGTCACGACCTCTTGAAGAAGCTGTTTATGCCGGGGATCAGCGAGAAGCGCGAGCTGGTGGCGGCGCGGATCGCAGCGGCGGTGGCGGTCTGCGGCGCGGGGTACTTGGGTATCAACCCGCCCGATTATGTGGCGGCGACCGTGGCGTTCGCGTTCGGTCTGGCGGCGTCGAGCTTCTTCCCGGCGATCATCCTGGGCATCTTCGTGAAGCGGGCGAACCGCGAGGGTGTGGTCTCGGGGATGATCTGCGGCATCGTGTTCACCGCGGCGTACATCGTCTACTTCAAGTTCCTGGGCGGTGAGCAGGAGGACTGGTTGCTCGGGATCAGCCCCGAGGGCATCGGCACGGTGGGGATGGTGGTGAACTTCGCGGTCGCCTTCTTCGTGTCCAATATCACGAAGGAGCCGCCGGCGGAGATCCAAGAGTTGGTGGAGCAGATCCGCGTGCCGAGAGACGCCGGCGAGGCGCACGAAGTGAGCGCCTAGCGGCCTATGTGGTTTCGCTTTCGCTCGTTTCTGCCATATTGTGTTGTCATGGCGAAATCATCGAAGGGGCAGAAAGACGAGGGGTATCGCTCGCAGGGGTCGGGGCGTTTGATCTCGGATCGGTACCGCGCCGAGTTGGAGGGCGATGCGGCGCCCTCGCGGAAGAGTCTGGGCGACCACAGGCGGCGCGATCGTGGATCGAAGGTGCAGGTTGGTCCCGTGGCCTCGGCGGGGGTGATCGTGGCCGCGATCGCGGTGGTGCTCGGCGGGTGGGCGTTTGCTGGACGGTCGAGCACGCCGCCTCCGGCGGTCATTGACACGAAGCTCGAGCAATCGATCGGTATTACCCGGATCTGGGCGTTCGGCGCGGTGCGGCAGGCGCATCAGGATGCCGGTACGTTTCCGCCCGCCGGGTGGCCCGCGGAGCAGATGCTTCAATGGCTGCCGGAGACCGCGCGTTCTCTGAACTACACGCGGTCGCCGTACAGCGATGCTGGGAGCGACGACGAGCCCGACTTCGTGTACTACCCGGCCGTGCCGAGTTACGAGGAGCTTGAGCGCTTGGATCGCTCGAAGCTCATCTTCGTCGTGGATCGCGCCGCGTTGGAACAAGGCGTGCTGGTCGCTGCGTTCCTGGATGGTGACACGAGGCGGATCTCGCGCGACGATGCGAGGGCGCTCCTCGAGCTCGAAGAGAACGCCTGGCTGGAGCGCGAACTCGGCTTCTCGCTGGCGCAGCTCGCGGACTGACACGGGTTGCGCGGCGTGGTGGCGAGTGGGTCGGCGGTCACGCCTGAATGCTGTGTCATTCATCGCGTGAGATGCGGACGGGCACACGTCTTCGTTTCCAATTTGCTCTTATTTGGGTGGTTCGCGTTGAACTCTTCGTTTTTTTCTTGACGAGGACCGCTCGACGCGTCACCCTACGGGCGCACAGGAGATCAGGTCATGGTGCTTTCGGCGAGACTTCTCGGGCCCGTCGTGCTGTCTGCTTTGGCTGGGCACGGTGCGGCCAATCCGTTGGTGTATGCCACGTCGGGCGTGCCGCTGAGCACTCTTGTGGTGTCGTCGTGGTCGTTCGACTTTGAGATGGTCGGTCCGACGGGCACGTTTCTGACCTCGCTCGATTCGACCCCCGACAACGGCCTGATCGGCGGTGGGAACAGCGTGTTCCGCATCGATCCGAGCACGGGGATGACGACCGACCTGCTGACCGAGGATGTCGGCGACATCGGGGCGGTGGCGGTGGATCCGATCTCCGGGAACATCTTTGCGATTCTCGGCATTGCCGAGCCGCAGTCGCTTGTCGCGTTTGATGCCGTCACCGGCATGCTTGTCGGGCCTGCGGTGGCCATTCAGGGTCCGAACGGGTCGGCCATCAACGGGATCGATTTCACACCGACGGGCGAGTTGATCGTCTCGGCAGGGGGCTTGTTCGAGTACGACGTTTCTGGTCTGGACCCATTCAACCCGCCGGACGATCCGCTCATGGGTGTCGAGTTGAACGGCAGCTCGGATCTGCTTCAAACGCTCGGCGCGACCGAGTTGGGCGACATCGATATCAGTGAGATCGGTGGCGAATTGGTGCTCACCGGCGTGACATCAGGAGCGGGCTCGGCCACAGCGTTTCGGGTTGGGCTTGGTGATCTGAGCGGCGATGTCACGGCTGAGTCGGGCCTCGGTCCCGTCTTCGGCCTTGCGGTCATTATTCCTTCGCCGGCCCCAGCGGGTGTGCTCACTGCGTCGATGTGGTGGGCGGGTCGCCGCCGCCGCCGGGATCGGTAGGCTCGCCCGCGTTCTCTGCGGGTGACGGCACTTGCGTGGACTCGATCGTTGCTTTGATGTCGTCGATCTGCTGGCGCAGGTCCGGTGTGGTCAGCTGCATCGCGCGCTCCGCGGCGGTGCGGGCATTGGTCTCACTCGCGCGTACCGCGATGATGGATGCGACGGCCAGGGCGAAGAGCGACCCGCCGAAGAGCGCGCCGCGCACGGTCCATGGTCGCCGTCGGTCCACGAGCTCGATCCGTCGCCGGATCGAGGGCTTGCGCCACTCGATCGGCCTGTGCTCGAGCCAGCGCGTGAGGTCGTCGACAAGATCGGCCATGGCGCGGTGACGATCGCGGGCATCGTGCATGGTGGCACGCCGGTAGATCTCGGCCAGATCGGCATCGCCATTGGCGAGGACCGCCTCGTACGCGGGGCCGTCTGTGGCAGCGGCATGGATGGTTTCGAGCTTCTCCGGGGACGCGCCGTTTGGCAGGCGGCCGGTGATGACGTAGGCCAGGAGTGATCCGAGACCGAAGACATCGGATCGCAGGCCGACGGGGCGGGAGCTGAAGCCGATCTGCTCGGGCGCCGCGAAGGCGCGGTTGCCGACCGCCCGTTCTTCGCGGGTGCGGCCGGCGACGCGGAGCCGGACGGCGTGGCCGAAGTCGGCGAGCCAGGCGTGCGCGCGGTCGTCGACGAGCACATTCGCCGGCTTGAGGTCGCAGTGGATCAACCCGGCGGCGTGGACCGCGGCGAGTGCCGAGGCGACATCACGGATGACCGCGATGCGTTCGCGGAGCTCGGGCGCTTTGTCGGTGATCCACTCGTCGAGGGAGACACCGTCGATGAACTTGTAGACCGCGTACTCGCGGCCATCACCGCTGCGCCCTCGGTCGAGCACGGGCACGGCGTGCGAGTGATCGACCTGGCGTGCCTTGACGGCTTCTTCGGCGAGCACCGCGCGGAGCCCGATCGCATCGACATGCTCGTGGAAGACTTTGACCGCCACGTACGCGGTCATGTCTTCGGACGAGAGGTCGCGGTCGATCGCGCGGTACACCCACCCGGTGATGCCCGAGCCGACGGGGTGGATCAGGCGGTAGCGGCGCGGCAGTTGATCGCGCGCCGGGCCGAGGTCGCACGGCGTGGTGAGCGGGCCGGGGCGGACGAGGTCTTTGACATCTTCGGTCGCGATGAGCGCGTTGCCGAGCATCGCGGCGCGGAGGATCTCTGCTTCGAGCTCGGGGTAGTTATCGCTCAGCGTGGACACGGCTTCTTCTTGCGGCACGCCTTTGGCGTGCAGCGAGCGGAGCACCACATCGATCGCGGCGTCGCGCGCGAGTTCGCGGTCGGGGCCTGTGCCGATGGCGGCGAGATAGTCGGAGAGTGAGATGGGTGCATCGATCTCGAGGCGCGCGAAACCGTCTTCTTCGATCAGATGCGCGAGCGCTTCGTCCGACTCGACGCGCAGCATCTTGATCGCTGCGGCAAAGTTGAGATTGCCGCGCGTCTCATGAACAAGATGGGAGATCGACTGGGTCATGGAGTCAGCGTGGTCATCGCGCACGTTGCTTACATCGTACCGAACGTTCCTTTGAGTCGAGTGCGGATGCGCTCAAGTCGTTTTCTGACGGTAGGTGCCTCGATATTGAGTGATTCTGCGATCTGGGTTGAGGTGCGGCGTTGAAGCCACAGCCAGAGGATCTGCCGGTCGACTTCGTCGCCGGCGGACTGCATGGCGCGGTTGATCCACATCTTTGAGTCAAACTCCCCACCGGCTTCGGCGTGGCGTGACTCAGCTTCGTGGATCTCGCCGGACTGGCTGACGGGTTGTGCGCGGACCCGTCCCTTCTCGAGCACGGCGCGGTCGGCGATGGTGCCGATGTAGGCCACGAGTTGGCCGACGCTCTCGGCGCGGATGGCGGCCTTGAGCACGGCGCCGTCGAGCCGGCGCCGGACGGTGGAGAGGACGTCGTAGGTGTCGGTCGCATCGCGCATCGATCTGGCAATCTTGCCTCTGATTCGTCGCTTGAGAAGCGGCAAGTAGCGTTCAACAAAGATGCAAGCGGCCTCTCGGTTTCCTTGGCGGACGAGCGAGAGGAGCGCCTCGTCGGGCGCATCACCGAGTGGGGGGGCCTTTGTCTGCGCCACGGAAAAAAACCTCCGAGTGGCTGTCACACCTCAGGCGAGCGATCCCTCCAACAGGTGGGCGGCTCCGCTGTGGAGACCGCCGAAAGCGCCCGAAGGAGATCAACAGTGATGCGGATCATTAGCCCGATTGTCGCAGGAAGCGCAGCCTTTGCGCTCGTTACCGCAGTCAACACCGCGCTGGCGGCGGACGCTGCCCCACAGTCTATGACTCAAGCAGAATCCGCGACGGTTGATTCAACAGTTTGGAATTTGTTTGGTCAGCCGACCGAGACTCTGCAGTCTCCGTTCGATGTTGTACACATCGAAGACAAAGAACTTCTTGGTGGGGACCCGAGCGCTACAGTAAGCTGCTTTGACCAATGGATCATGTATTACCTGTGTTTGGCCGACCCTGAGCGACAAGACTGTGTTGAGCCAGGCTGCCCGAACCCATTTATTTAGAAGTGTCTCTCCCGAAGATCTCCTGCCATGATCGGCAACCCGGAAGATGTGGCTCAGCGGCTCCGATCCGCGATCGGGCCGCTGTCGTTCGTCCAGATCGGGCGACGGACCGGGTTCCACCCCGAAACGGTGCGTCGGCACTTGAGTGGGCGGGGTCTTTCGGTCGAGTTCTTGGCGGTGGCGTGTCGCGAGTTCGGGATTGATGCCGATTGGGCCCTGCTCGGGCGTGGTCCGGGGCCGAAGGGCCCGACGCTCGACGACTGGCTCGGCGAGGTGACCTTCTCAGAGGTGATGACCGCCCTGGCGCACCGGCTGGCTCAGTTGGAGCGGCAGGTCGCGTCGTCGCCGTCATCGTCATCCAAGACCGATGGACCGATGGTGGAGCACAGCGCTGCGCCGGTCGGCCAGGGGCAGGAGTCGTGAGCTGGCGATCACGGGGTGCGGGCTTCACTCTCGTCGAGCTCCTGACGGTCACGCTGATCATGACCGTGCTGCTCGCGATTCTGTCGCCTGTGCTGCCGCGCATGAAGCGTACGGCGCAGTTGATGGTCTGCTCCTCGAATCTGCGTCAGCACAGCGTCGGACTCACGATCCACGCAGCAGATCAACACGACCTATTGCTTGGTGTGCGCGCAGAGGGTGGTGCGGATGATCGCCTGCCCGAGCAACGCGTCGCTCGTGCTTCCAGCGGAACGCGCGGGTGGCGTTTTCGTGTGAACGGATGGAGCGGTATTCCGACGCTGGACTTTCTCGGTCATCCAGAAGTTCAGAATCGCTCACAGGATCTTAGTACAGCCGCGTTTTGGAGTATGTACTGGATGGACATGCCGGCGATCGCAGATGGTTTGGGTCCGTCTGCGCTTTCCGAGTCGCTCATTTCGCCGGCAGACGCTGAATCTCCTGACTCTTTTGCACGACTGACCGAGCTTTGGGATCCTGAGAGGTCGATTAGTGTCGGCGTTGGTGCTTCGTCGATCGGGGTGGGTTCTTACAGGTACACCCCCGCAGCTCTGCTCAAGCCGAGCACTCTCTACGTTGCGCCAGGTGAGTCCGACGCTGCTGAGCTGCCTCCCCTCAGTCAGAACTTCGGGACAGCCTCGGCCGAGGTCTTTGGGGAGTCGGTGCAGATTCAGCGTCTCAGTGATGTGCGTTTCCCTGCCCAGAAGACGATGTTCTTCCTTGGTGGCGCACACTTTGAGCGATCGAAATTTCCTCCTGGGCTCTCGATTTATAGCTGGGCTGCCTCAGGTCGCACGGTCACGACTGCTCAGGCGGATGGCTCAGTTACGGTTGTGACAGAAAGCGGAGAAAGGCCACTCCCGTATGTAGATCCGGCTGCTGTGGGCTACGACCCGTCTGCGGGGCCAGTTCTGAGAGTGTTCGACAAGCTTTCACCGAATCCAAACGAGCGTGTCGGCCTTCCGTATGCGTTGACCCGGAACGGCGTGCGTGGTCGGGATTTTTAGCTATTGGAAGCTGAGCGTGTGCGTGGCAGATCGCCGCGCGTTGGTTGTTGAGATCGATTGATTCGATGGGGCGTCTCGAGGGCCAGGTCGCGATCGTGACGGGGGCCTCGGGCGGGATCGGGTGTGCGATCTGCTGCGCGTTTGCTCGGGAGGGGTGCGACATCGCGGCGTGCGATGCGCCGGGTGTGTCGCTCGACGCGGTGGTGGGGATGGTTGAGGGGCTGGGGCGCCGCGTGTTGGTCGAGTCGTTCGATCTTCGCATCGGTGATGCGGTGCGCGGGTTCGTCGGCCAGGTGGGTGAGTCGTTTGGAAAGGTGTCCATCGTGGTACACAACGCGGCGATCATGCCGGTGGTGGCCATCGAGCACGCGAGCGAGGCGCAGGTGTTCGACACGTTCGGTGTGAATCTCTTCGCCGCGATCACGATGTCCGCGGCGGCGACGTCATTCATGAGATCAGCGGGGGGTGGATCGATCATCTATCTGTCGAGCGGGCTTGGTCATTACGGCATCGCGGAGCATGCGCTGTACTCGGCGACGAAGTCGGGCTTGATGGGGCTGTGCCGGAGCCAGGCGATGGAGCTTGCGCCGGACGGCATCCGCGTGAACACGATCAGCCCGGGGACGATCGACACGCCGATGCTCGCGCGGTTCATCGACGAGGCGGGCGGCGACCCTATCGAGGCCCGTGCCGCGTTCGATCGGATGCACCCGCGAGGTGTGATCGGCCGCGTCGAGGAGGTGGCGAGCGTGGCGGTGTTCCTCGCCTCGGACGAGTCGGCCAACATCACCGCGACCGACATCCGGTGCGACGGCGGACTTGCCGTCAAGGGTGAGCAGCCGGTGCGCCGGGCCGAGTAGCTAGAGCAGACCAAGTCAACTCGTCTCGCCAGTCTTCGCGGTGGATCGACCGACTCCGGGACTTGGGTGCCACTGGCGGCTTGCCCGCCAGTGTTCAA
>JBCDJJ010000022.1:0-45287 GCA_038747915.1 Planctomycetota bacterium
AACCCCTAATGGTTTTCTTTCTGGCTTGCACGCTCGCCCCCCGTGCGGCGGGGGTTCGACCGCGCGCCCGATGTATTCAGCTTGAAGATCTCGGGCCCGTCCACGACTGGCGCGCGTGCTCACACACGCGGCTCGGACTTGAGTATCTCGAGCCCTCTCACACACCCGCCGGCGCGAGCGCCGGCACCTGCACCCACTTCTTGTCTCGCCAGCTCTGCATCCCGAGCTCGGCGAGCTGCACACCCTTCGCTCCCTCGCGGAGCGACCACGGGAACGGCTCATCCAGCGCCACGTGCCGCAGGAACAGCTCCCACTGTGCCTTGAAGGCGTTGTCATACTCGGTCGCGCTCGGGATCTGCTGCCAGTGCTCGAAGAAATCGATCGGCTGCGGGATGTCCGGGTTCCACACCGGCTTGGGTGTCGCGGGGAGCGGCTGGATCCAGCACTCGCGCAGCCCGGCAACCGCCGACCCGTGCGTGCCATCCACCTGCACCGTGAGAAGGTCGTCGCGGCGCACCCGCGTGCACCACGACGAGTTGAACTGGCACACCGTGCCATCCCTGAGCACGAAGATCGCGTACGCCGAGTCATCGGCGGTGGCGCGGTAGGCGGTGCCCTGCTCGTCGATCCGCTCGCCGAGATCGACGTTCGCGTGGGCGACGACCGACTCCACAGGGCCAAACGTGTGATCGATCAGGTACCGCCAGTGGCAGAACATGTCGATCATGATCCCGCCACCGTCCTCGGCGCGGTAGTTCCACGACGGCCGCTGAGCCGGCTGATCGTCCTGGTGCCCGGTGAACACCCAGTAGCCGAAGTTGCCACGCACCGAGAGGATCCGTCCGAAGAAGCCCGAATCGATCAGCTGCCGGAGCTTGCGCACGCCGGGTAGCCAGAGCTTGTCTTGCACCACACCGTTCTTCACACCCGCGGCCTCGGCGCGATCGGCCAGCGCGAGTGCCTCGTCGGTCGTCGTCGCGGTCGGCTTCTCGCAATAGATGCTCTTACCCGCGTCGATCGCGCGGTTCACGAAGTCGACGCGCAGCTGCGTGAGCGAGGCATCGAAGAACAGCTCGTCATCCGTGTTGGCGAGCGCCGCGTCGAGATCCGTCGAATAGCGCAGCGGGCCACCGATCGCGTCCGGGCCGTACTGCTCGGCGAGCCCACGCAGCTTGTTTTCATTCCGACCGACGAGGATCGGGTCGGGCATCAGCGTCAGCTCGGGCGATACCCGCACCCCGCCCTGCTTGATGATCGCCAGGATCGACCGCACGAGGTGCTGATTGGTGCCCATGCGTCCGGTGACGCCGGAGAGGATCACGCCGATGCGTCGCTGTTCCATTCTCGACCTCGTGTGGCGGGTTGAAAACTCAAGCGTATCCCTGACCGAACTCATCGAAGCCGGTGTCACAGACGGTGTGCTGTGCTGAATAGGACACCCTGACAAAGCACCCGCAGCCCCTCGCTCACATGACCATCGGGTCGCCGCGGAACTGCATCGGCGTCTTCCCGACACGCTGGCGGAACCACCTCGTGAAGGTCGCGGGCGAGCTGAATCCGAGCGCTTCCGCGATGGCGGCGCCCGAGAGCCGATCGTCGAAGAGCATGGCCTTGGCCCGCTCGAGCCGCCGCTGCGAGACGTACTCGTGCGGCGAGCGCCCCACCGCGCGCTCGAACCGCCGGCAGAACTGCCGCGTGGAGAGATGGGCGACCGACGCCATCTCGGCGAGCGACGGCGGATCACCGATCCGGTCTTCGACGAGTCCCAGCGCCGCCTGCACCGCGGGGTCGCCCTCTTCACCCGCAGCGTGCATCGGCGCCGGCTGATCACCACGCGGCCACGCACACACCACCGCGGCCGCGTCGGCAACCCACGAGGGCATCGAGCCACCAACAGGTGTGACATCGCGGCGAAGCCGGTCCAGCGCCTCAGCGAGCCGGCCCGACTCGCTGATCGCGGTCGCCACGCTCGGGAACGGTCGCGCCCGCGACACCGGCCACGTCGGCGCGCACCGGAGCTTGATCAGCACGATCTCAGCAGAACCGGCCGCCGGGCGCAGCTCGTACCCGTGGCGATCGCCGGGGTACGCCGCCATCGCTGTGGTGCCCGACACGCCGGCCCATCGTCCGCCGGCATGCACCCGCCCGGCGCACCGCCGGAGCAGCGCCAGCTGGAGCATGTCCCGGTGCGCGTGCGGCATCACCTCGAGCGGCGCCGTCAGCGGGCGGGCGATCGCGTCGCACACCGCCTCCGGCTCCGCGAAGAGCCGGGCGCACCAATCCATGACCGCTTGGTCGGGGGTGGCTCGTTGGGTGGCAGCGGCGTGTTCTGGCACTCCAAGAAGTATGCCGATCAAGTCGTGGTATGGCAAACACTGCATGCAAAACAAACGGCCGAATCGTGACGCTCACGGGACAGTCGGGACGAAGCCGTATGCGTGAATGGCCGTTTTATGACCAGATCGGCACGAAACGCCGGACTCTCGACTCGGCCGGCTGTAGGCTCCCGGCACCCCAATCGCGCCCCCGGAATCCCTGATGATCGACTGCTCCTCCGCGCCGACACCCTCCGATCTCCTCCCCGCGATCAAGCGGATGTGGTCGCTCTCCGCCGACAAGATCCGTGCGATCGAGCAGAGCTGCCCCCCCGGTTCGCCCTCGCCGGTCTTCACGATCGACGGCCGGTACACCGCGCAGGGGTGGACCGAGTGGACGCAGGGCTTCCAGTACGGCGCCGCCGCCCTGCAGTTCGACGCGGCGGGCGATGGCGAATTCCTCGAACTCGCCCGCGAGCGCACGCTCCACATCATGGCACCGCACATCACGCACATCGGCGTGCATGATCACGGTTTCAACAACGTCTCCACCTACGGCACGCTCTGGCGCCTCGCGCGAGCTGGACGGTACGACGCGAGCGAGTACGAGACGCACTTTTACGAGCTCGCGCTCAAAGCGACCGGCGCGGTCCAAGCCGCCCGGTGGGCCCGCACCGTCGATGGCACCGGCTACATCTACTCGTTCAACGGCCCGCAGTCGCTCTTTGTCGACACCATCCGCAGCTGCCGGGCCCTCGCGGTGAGCCATATGCTCGGCCACGAGCTGCAGGGCGAGCGCGATGAGCGTATCAACCTGCTCGGCCGGATCATCGAGCACACGCGGAACACCGCCCGGTTCAACATCTGGTACGGAGGTCGATCACCCTTCATTCCGGAAGGTGAGACCCGCGACCACTACGACATCCGCGGCCGCACCGCCCACGAGTCGGTCTTCAACACCAACAACGGCGACTACCGGTGCCCCTCGACCCAGCAGGGCTACTCGGCGTTCAGCACCTGGACCCGCGGCCTCGCCTGGGCCATGCTCGGCTTCCCGGAACAGCTCGAGTTCCTCGCGACCATCGACGATGCCGCCCTCCACCCCTTCGGCGGCCGCGACGAGATCGAGGGCTTCATGCTCGAAGCGGCTCGCGCCACCTGCGACTTCTACATCGAGCACACACCGACCTGCGGTGTGCCCTACTGGGACACCGGCGCGCCAGACCTGCACAAGCTCGGCGAGTACCTCGACCGCCCAGCCGAGCCGTACAACGAGTTCGAGCCCGTTGACAGCTCGGCCGCGGCGATCGGATGCCAAGGACTGGTCCGCCTCGCCGCCCTCCTGACCGAGCGTGGCGACGAGACCGCCGCGAAGCGGTACCTCGATGCCGGGCTCACATCACTCCGCACGTTGCTCGACGAGCCCTACCTCTCCACCGATGGTGCGCACGAGGGCCTGCTGCTCCACGCGGTCTATCACCGGCCCAATGGGTGGGACCACGTACCCGGTGGGCGATCGATCCCCTGCGGCGAGAGCTGCATGTGGGGCGACTACCACCTGCGCGAGGCGGCGCTGACCGTGCACCGGCTCGCCGAGGGCGACGCGGCGTACCGGTTCTTCGGTGATGCCGAGCAACCGACCACTGTCGGGGCCGCGTCGTGAGCCGACCCGTCGCTCTCGTCACCGGCGGCTCGCGCGGCATCGGGCTTGGCGTGGCCGATCGACTGGCCCGCGACGGCTTCGATCTCGTGATCAACGGTCGACGCCCCGAGTCCGATGTTCGCCCGGCCCTTGATCAGCTCGGTGCGCACGGCGTGGACACCCTGTATGTCGGTGCGGACGTGTCATCGCTCGATGATCACGCTGCGATCTGCGCCGCGATCGACGAGCGATTCGGCCGCCTCGATGTGCTCGTGAACAACGCCGGCGTCGCCCCCGCCGAGCGAGCCGACATCGTCGAGGCGTCCCCCGACAGCTTCGACCGGTTGATCTCGATCAACCTCCGCGGCCCGTACTTTCTGACCCAGCGCGTCGCACGGTGGATGCTCGAGCAGCGATCGGCCGATCCCGTGCGCACACCGAGGATCATCTTCGTCACCTCCATCAGCGCGACCGTCGCCTCCACCAACCGGGGCGACTATTGCATCTCCAAGGCCGGCCTCGCGATGGCCGCAGCCCTGTGGGCCGCCCGACTCGGTGCTGAGGGTATCGGCGTCTACGAGGTCCGGCCCGGCATCATCAAGACGGATATGACCGCGGGCGTCACGGAGAAGTACGACCGGTTGTTCGCCGATGGCATTGCCGTTGAGCCTCGGTGGGGCACGCCCGAGGATGTCGGATCGGCGGTCGCGGCTCTGGCGCGGGGCGACCTGCCGTACGCGCCCGGGCAGGTGCTGATGATCGATGGAGGCCTTACCGTGCAGCGTCTCTAGGGGTGTGAGAGGGTCAGCGCATGAGCACTCGTGAAGACATCGTGCGAGAGGTGATCGACGCAGCGGTTGTCGCTGTGGTACGCCTGCCGGAGGTGTCACTCCTCCGTCCGGTCGCCGAGGCGCTGCTTGCCGGCGGTGTACGCGGGATCGAGGTCACCATGACGGTGCCGAACGCGCTCGAGGGCATCCGAGAGCTGGCCGCGGACCCACCCGACGGCTTGCTCCTTGGAGTCGGCTCGGTGCTCGATGCGGATACTGCCGCCCGAGCGGTCGAGGCCGGCGCGCGCTACGTCGTGAGTCCGATCTTCAAACTCGAGGTCGTGCGGGCAGCTCACGCCGGTGGGGCGGCCGCCATGCCCGGTTGCTTCACACCAACAGAGGTCGCCGCTGCGAGCGATGCCGGCGCGGACATCTGCAAAGTCTTCCCCGCCGATGTGCTCGGCATGCCGTTCTTCAAGGGCGTGCTCGCGCCCATGCCGCACCTGAGGCTCATGCCAACCGGCGGTGTCACGCTCGACAACGCCGGCGACTGGCTCCGAGCCGGTGCGGTCGCGGTCGGCGCCGGCAGCGCCCTGGTTGACAAGAAGGCGATCACAGCGGGCGACTTCGGTGCGATCACCACGAACGCCGCGCGCATCCGCGCGAGCGCCGACGCCGCCCGCACCACGCACACCGCCGGAGCGCGCGCATGAGCACGAGCACACCTATTCCCCGCGTCGTCACCTTCGGCGAGATCATGCTCCGCCTGAGCACGCCGGGCTTCTCGCGATTCCTCCAAGCGCAGAGTTTCGATGTGACCTACGGCGGCGGCGAGGCGAACGTCGCCGCGGCGCTCGCCCAGTTCGGCCTCGATGCCGCGTTCGTGTGCAAGATCCCAGCCCACGAGATCGGGCAGGCCGCGGTCAACCACCTCCGACGCTTCGGCGTCGATACCTCTCACATCGTGCGCGCGGGCGACCGGCTCGGCATCTACTTCCTCGAAACCGGCGCTTCTCAGCGGGCCAGCAAGGTGGTCTACGACCGTGCGCACGCCGCCGTCACCACACTCACCCCAGGCGAGCTCGACCCTGCGTCGATCTTCGCCGGCGCCGACTGGTTCCACTGGACGGGCATCACCCCCGCCCTCGGTGAGACCGCCCACCAAACCCTGCGCGCACTCCTCGAAGCTGCGAAGTCCGGTGGGTGCATCGTCTCCTGCGACCTCAACTTCCGAAAGAAGCTCTGGACCACCGAGCAGGCCCAGGCCGTCATGCGGCCGCTTATGGAGTTCGTCGATGTGTGCATCGCGAACGAGGAGGATGCGGAGAAGTCGCTCGGCGTCGCGCCCGCCGAGACCGATGTCACCGCAGGCGAGCTGTCCGAGGCCGGCTACGGATCGCTCGCCACCACGCTCAAAGCCGACTTCGGCTTCCAGCGTGTGGCCATTACCCTCCGCGAGAGCCACTCAGCGTCCCGGAACGGGTGGTCGGCGCTGATGCTCGACGACGAACAGTGCGCCGAGCCGACACGCTCCAAGCGATACGACATTCAGCTCGTCGACCGTGTGGGCGGCGGCGATAGCTTCGCAGCGGGCCTGATCTACGGCCTGCTCACCAAGACCAACTCGCGGGCTGCACTCGAGTTCGCGGTCGCGGCGTCCGCCCTCAAGCAGACGATCCCGGGCGATTTCAACATCGTCTCACCCGGCGAGGTCGAAAAACTCGCCGGCGGCGACGGCTCAGGGCGCGTCGAGCGGTAGTCGGCCGTCCGTCACCAGAACCTCCACACGGAATAGTCTGGTGCGCTGCACGCTTGTGACTCACGATCGCGAGACGTCGGTGCGCGCCGACGCTCCACTCACACGCCGAGCCCCGCCACACAGGAACCAATCCGATGATCGCACGCCGTCTGATGACTCTCGGTGCCTGCTCCGCCTCCGGCCTGCTCGCCCTCTCGGGGTGCGGGACGAGCGAGTCACCATCCTCGAGCGGTGCCCCCGACGCCCACCAACCCGAGGTCACCTCCGTGAGCACACCCACCGAATCCCTCCAAGCCCGCCTCGACGCCCGCCGGGCCGAGTTCAGTGCGACCGCATCGGAGGCCCTGAAGATCACCTTCAACGAAGGTGTCCGCGAGGTCGGTGAATCGGGCGTGCTCGACTCAGCTAAGAAAGTTGGCGACGCCGCCCCGAACTTCACGCTGCCGAATGCGGTGGGGGAGTCGGTCGAGCTGGCCTCGCTCCTCGAGCAGGGCCCGGTCGTTCTGACGTGGTACCGCGGCGGGTGGTGCCCGTACTGCAACATTCAGCTCGCTGCCTACCAGGAGATCCTTGGCGACTTCAAGGCCCTCGGCGCGCACCTGGTCGCGATCAGCCCCGAGACGCCCGATCACTCGCTCGACACCAAGCAGAAGAACGAGCTGGAGTTCCACGTGCTGAGCGATGTGGGGCACACGGTCGCCGCGTCCTACGGCCTCGCCTACACCCTCCCGCAGGGCGTGCAGGACGCCTTCAAGGGCCGCCTCGACCTCCCCGCCTTCAACGGCGACGACTCGTGGCAGCTCCCGCTCTCCGCGACATACGTGATCGATCGGGCCGGCGTTGTCCGCTACGCCTTCCTCGACGCGGACTACCGCATCCGGGCGGAGCCGGCAGCGGTCCTGGAGGCCGTCCGGGCCCTCGACTGAGGTGACCCGATGCACTCGATGAAGAAAATTCAGACCGGCACGGAATGCAATCTCATTGTCACCGATTAGTGACAGTGCCGGGCACACGAACGTGTTCAGCACCTCGAACCACGGATCACCACCACAAGTGAACTGGAGACAACGCCATGAGCACCGACACCCGCACCGCTGCCTTCGCCGATTCGGACACCCGCCGCCCTTTCGCTGCCGCGCTGGCCGCGTGCACGTTGGGGCTCGCCGCTGCCCTCGTGCCAGCCGGCGTCGCCTTCGCCCAGCCGAGCGGTGAGTCCCCCGCGCAGAGTCAGCCCGAGGCCGAGGAAGAGACACCCACCCGCAACATCAAGGAATGGCACACCTCCAAGAAGGGCCTCGGCCTCAAGGGCTACGACCCGGTCGCCTACTTCCCCGAGGGCGGCGGCGAGCCGACCAAAGGCTCTAAGTCACGCTCCTACACCTTCGAGGGTGTGACCTACCGGTTCGCCACGCAGGCCAATCTCGACCTCTTCAAAGAGAACCCGCACAAGTACGAGCCGGCCTACGGCGGGTGGTGCGCCTTCGCCATGAGCCAGGGCGACAAGGTGGACATCGACCCGAAGAACTTCATCGTCGAAGATGGCCGGCTCTTCCTCTTCTACAAGAACTTCGTCTTCGGCAACGCCCGCGACCCGTGGCTCGAAGCTCCCACGGAGAGCGAGCACCTGGCCGACACCGAGTGGAGCTCGATCTCCGGCGAGAAGCCCCGTCGCAACGGCAAGGTCGTCAAGGCCGATGCCTGAGCCGGGTCAATCGAGCAGACACCGACACACCACACCACGACAGACATGGTGACGCGATGGAGCCGCGGGGTGAGCAGCCCCGCGGCTTCTGTTCGTTGGCGCGACTGCGCGTCAGTCGGGGAGGCAGTCCGAGCCGAAGGCGACGAGGACCTCGAGGAAGTCCGTAGCGCCCGCGAGCCCGTCGGCGTCAAGATCACCTACGGCGCGTCGCGTCGCTCCCGGTATCTGCGGGTCGACGATGCGCCCGAAGCCGACCAACATGCTAAGAAAGTCGTCCGCATCGCAGTCGTGGTCGCCATCGAGGTCGCCCGGGCACCGGCGCCCAAAGACCACGTAGCTCTGGCCAGCCTCGAAGACACCGTTCGCGTCGGCGCGGCGGGCTCCGATGACGAGGTCGTCCACGCCGTCGGCGTTGACATCGCCCGCGGCCGACACCGAAACGCCGCTGGCGTCGCCCGGGTCGATGCCGTTGATCACGAAGCCGTTGATGCCGTCGAGCGTCGAGAGTTCGAACGAGGCGCCGAACCCGCCGCCACGGCGTCCGAAGATCACGTAGCTCTCGCCGGCGTTGAGGTTCCCGTTCGGGCCGGCGAGTACTCCTCCGATGATGAGGTCGTCGATCCCGTCGGCGTTGACATCGCCACCGGACGAGACCGAGGTGCCGCTCCTGTCGAGCCAGTCGATGCCATTGATGGTGAAGCCGTTCGAGCCGTCCAGCATCGAGAGCTCGAGCGACGCGTCGAATCCGCCGTCGCTGCGCCCGAAGATCACGTAGCTTTGGCCCGCTTCCTGACGCCCCTGCGGACGCGCGCGGCTCGCCCCGATGATGAGATCGTCGATGCCGTCTCCGTTGACATCGCCCGCGGAAGAGACCGAGGTGCCAAACCGATCGCCCGCATCGATGCCGTTCAGGGCGAAGCCGTTCGAGCCATTCAGCGCGGACAGCTCGAGCGATCCGCCAAACTCACCGTCTTGACGTCCAAAGACCACGTAGCTTGCGCCGGGTGTCAGAAATCCCTCTCCGGGGGCGCCCGCGCCCACCTCTCCGATGATGAGATCGTCGACACCGTCTCCGTTGACATCGCCCGCTGACGACACCGAGCCAGAGAACCCGCTGGACAGGTCGGGCAGCATGTACGTCACATTGAGGATCAAGCCATCCGAGGCATTCGGCGTCGAGAGGTCGAGTGACGCGCCGAACGCGCCATCGTGGCGTCCGAAGACGACGTAGCTCTGGCCGGTCAATCCTCCGAGGGGCACGATGGGTCGCGATCTGATGATCAGGTCGTCAACGCCGTCCCCGTTGATGTCGCCCGCTGAGGAGACCGAGGTACCGGTGTAGCTGGTCGAGCCGGTGTTGCTGAGCACGAAGCCGTTGGATCCGTCCAGCGCCGAGAGATCGAACGATGCCTCGAACTCGCCGCCTGCTTGTCCGAAAACGACGTAGCTCTCGCCGACGGCCCCGGAGCCTCCGTCGGCGTACGGCGAGCCGATGATCAGGTCGTCGATGCCGTCGCCGTTGACGTCGCCCGCCGCGGAGACCGGCATGCTGCTACGCGCAGGGGAAACGACGCCGTTGAGCACAAAGCCGTTGTCGCCGTTCAGTGACGAGAGATCGAGCGTGGCACCGAACCCTTCGCCCCGGCGTCCAAAGACGACATAGCTCTCATTCACGATAAAACCGAAGGGGTCCTGGTCGGTGGAAGCCACTCCAATCGCGAGGTCGTCGACGCCGTCGCCGTTGACATCACCCGCCGACGAGACCCATCGGCCGGAGCCGTCGCGGAGGTCGATGCCGTTGAGGATGAAGCCCTGCGCCCCATCACCAGAGGCGAGCGAGGACAGCTCGAAGGCGGCCGGGAAGAGTTGGGCCTCGCCGGCCGGCGCCACCGCCATCATGCCGAGCCCGATCACCAGCCCCGCTGCCCGGGCCACGGCGCGAGCGCTTTGCACCGCTGTGTTCACAATCATCACATTCTCCCTTGGTCTCTGAACTCTCACGGCTCTCCACGCCGTCCTGCGGGCACTCTCACCTTGATCGACGGTGCCGATCATTCCTGCGTTCAAGTATACGGGTACACCGATGCCGGCCGCCACTCGAATCGGGGCGTTCGTCGCATCCTGGGTGCGGTGCGGCACCGGCTGTCGACGGTGGCCCACCCCGGCTCTACTCTCCTCCCATGCCCAACGCCCCCGCACCGAATCTCGATCACCCGTCTCTCACCCGCGTGAAGGCGGCCTTCCCGGACCGGCGCTTCCGCGCGACCGAGTACCGAAGTCAGACCACGCTCATCGTCGAGCCGGCCGATCTCCACGCGGTGATGGCGTTCCTCCGCGACGACGAGGCGTGCGCGTACAACTTTCTGTCCGACGTCGTTGGGATCGACTACCTCGAGTACCCCTCCCAGACCATCGGCCGGTTCGCGGTGCTCTACAACCTGCTGAGCCATCCGCACGACCGCCGGCTGTTCGTCAAGGCCTTCCTCGACCCCTCGCTCCCAACAGAAGGCATCGAGGCGGATCCGGCGCTGGTGCTGGACTCGGTCACCGACCTCTGGCCCGGCGCCGAGTGGCCCGAGCGAGAAGTGTTCGACATGTTCGGCATCCGCTTCCGCAACCACCCGGACCTGCGGCGCATCCTGCTGTGGGAGGAGTACCCGGCCCACCCGCTCCGCAAGGACTACCCGCTGCGCGGTCAGGGCGAGCGTGAGAACTTCCGCGTGGTGAGCCGGACGGACGCCTGAGTCGCTGCGTCATCGAGCCGCGAAAGCCGGTGGTGGGAGCGTCCCGCTCCCACGAACACGCGACTACGACGCGCGACCTATCACATGTGTTCGTAACCTGATGTCGATCAACGCCGCCGTCGCGCCACCACGATCCCACCGATCGTCACGATCGCGATGGCGCCGCCCGGACTCGGAATGAGCGTTCCGCCGTCCAGGCCGACGTACGACACGCCGAGCGAGCCACCCGCTTCGAACACGATCTCATCGAAATCCTGGGCAGCGACAAAGACGAACTCGTTGTAGCTGTTGTCGCCGAAGATGGGCGTGCCGTACTCACCGCTCACCGTGGGGTTGAGTGAGAACGTCTGCACCACCGCGCCGTCACGCACCAGGTGGAGCGCCGAGCGGTTGATCGAGGCCTTCTCGGTATCCACGATGCCCAGACGGACACGCTCGGCGTCCATCGCCTCGTCGAAGCTGAAGACCATCTCACCGGTCAAGCTCCGCCGCACGCCGTCTCGGCCGGTCACGTTGCGCCGGCTGCCCTCGTCGGAAGGCTGATCGACGATGCCGTCGCTCTCACTCCCGGTGAGGTAGTCGGCGATGGTGAGCAGCAGCTCCGGCTGGGTGACACCCACCAGGAGATTGCCCTCGGCATCGACGAGGTTGCCCTTTGAGAAGGGGGCGCCGAGCAGGTCTTCGTCGCGAGCGGTATCGCCGGAGAGCGGGTCGAACAGCTGAGCCGAACCACCAACCCGATGGCGGAAGTTGGTGGCCGACACCGTGAAGAGGTCGTCGCCGAAGGCTCGGCCGTCCACGATCTCGCCGTGATCGCCGGGGCCGAAGGTGACCGTCATGGTGGCACCAGCAGCCGAGCCCGCGATGAGGCTCACAACACACGCAGCGAAGGCAGTGGGGGCGGTACGCATGGCAGATCTCCGTCTTGGGCCTGTGCAGTCACCACATGGTGACCAATTCAGCATGCCGTCTGAATGGCGACAGGCGAGGTCGGAGCGTCCCCGGCGTGCCGCCGCCGTGCGGACATACGGTGTTGGCAAACCAGGGCAGTCCGAGAGCCCGGCCGGAGCGTTAGACGCACGGTTCTCGGTCCTACTCGCGGCGTCGCCGTGCTGAGCCGGTAGGGTCACACCATGCGGACCGCATTCACGCTGATCGAATTGCTCGTTGTCGTCGCGGTCATCGCGATCCTGATCGCCCTGGTGGTGCCAGCAGCGGCCTCGGCCCGCGACATGGCCCAGGCAGCCGCCGGGACGTCGAACCTCCGGCAACTGGGCATCGGGCTCGAGCTGTACCGCGAGGATTACTCGCGCGAGCTGCCGCAGGCGCGATGGTCCGACGGCCTGGGCGACCTGGCGCGCGATGTGGACGGTCCCTGCGTGCTGAGCGGCGGCTCGTTCGTCACATCTGCTGGCGATCCGTGCGGCAACAACATCGGGGCACTCTTCGGCGGCACCCGCGGCACGCTGAGCCTGGGTGGATTTGAGTTCGGCGTGTCAACGGTCGGCGCCGACGAACGCCCGCTGAACCCGTACGTGGTCGATACACCGCTGACCGAGCCCGACCTGCCGATTCCCATCTTCGAAGACCCGGCCGATGTCGGCATGCCCGAGCCACCGGAGTTCATCGCACTCTTCGGCAACGACACATCGAGCACCTACCGGCTGCTCGGCTCGAGCTACAACCTCAACGACCATGCGCTCGACGACAACCCCAACGGGGACGATGTGCCGACGCTCGTGCCCGAGGCCGGCGGCGCCTCGCCACCGATCGCAAACCCCTCACTGACATGGGTGATCGGCTCCCACCCGATCTATAACTTCGACGATGCCGGCGACCGGGGCCAACGCTGGGTGTTCGGCCGCGTCAGCGCGACGCTTGTGTATGCGGACGGCCACGCGCGAACCGCGGTCGATGTTCCGGAGGGGATCGTCGATACCACCCGCGACTACACGTTCCTGCCGACCCCCGGGTGGCGCGACGACGTGGACGCCGGCGGTGAGTGAGCAGACGCCGCCGATGAGCGAGGGGTCGTTCGCGACGGCGCCTCTAGCGTCGGTGCTCGACGAGGTGGCCGCGAAGCAGCCGGCGCCGGGCGGCGGGGCGGTCGCGGCCTTGACCGGGGCCATGTCCGCCGCGCTCGGGTCGATGGTGCTGAGCTACTCGAGCGGCCGCACTTCGCTCGCGGACCACACCGAACTGCACACGTCGACCTCGGCGGCGCTGGTGCGAGCCAGAGCGTTGTTCCTCGAACTCGCCGATGCGGACGCCGAGGCCTACGCGGCCCTCCAGCACGCCCAGCGCGCCGCACGCGAGGGCTCTGCGGCGCCCGGCACCCTGGTGACCGCAGCGGAGCACGCGATGGGCGTCCCCGTTCGTGTGGTGGTGGCCGCCGGCGCTGTTGCAGAGCACTTCGAGCGGGCGGTCGAGGCCGAGGCGATCAACCGATGGCTGCTGTCCGACCTGGCGATCGCAGCAGAGCTGGCCGCATCGGCCGCTCGATCGGCGATGTGGATGGTGCGCACGAACGGGCCGCTCGTGGCGGAGCACAACGGCGACCTCGTGCCGATGCGAGAGGCCGAGACCATCGCGGACGCCACGTCCGAGCGCGCCTCCCGGATCGCGGACGCCGTCGCGCGAGCGATCGCTTCAAGCGAACCGGGTGGGTGAGCCGAGACAGTGACACGTGTCGTCAGCCTCTGGATCGCCCATGGAACCTCGGTCCGGCGCCGGTCCCGCCAAGGGGCGGCCGTGGATCGGCATGATGTGGCGGTGCTGCCACGTGTACACCAGGCTGTACAAACGAGCGGACGGGACCGCGTACGAGGGCCGGTGCCCTCGATGCGGGGCGCAGGCGAGGGTCGGCGTCGGGCCGGACGGCTCAGACGATCGTTTTTTCGAGTTTTCGTGAGGGGGCGGTATCATGATGTCCATGGCGAGTGGCTCGACAGCGACAAGCGGAGCCTTCGAGCTCGGTCGGCGCACCGGCGTGTGTGCGGTGAGTGGACGGGAACTCGAACCGGGCGATGAGATCGTCTCGTTTCTCGTCGAGCCCGAGGGAGACGAGCGGGTTGCCCGTGTCGATGTGCTGCGAACCGAGTGGGACGGCACCCCTGTGCCTGGCGCGATGGCCCGGTGGCAGTGCGTGGTGCCCGAGCGGGCACCGTCGCGCGGCCCGGTGATCGATGCCGCGTCGCTGACCGACCTGTTCGAGCAGCTCACAACGAACGACGAGGACGAGTCGCCCGAGCGAGCCGGGCTTCGATATGTGCTGGCGCTGCTTCTGGTGCGCCGCCGCGTGCTGGAGGTGGTCGGTGCGGCGGGCCGCGGCGTGCTGCTCGTACGGCCGCGCTCCGAGCCCGAGTCGGAGCCCGTCCCGGTCCACGAGCCCGAGCTGGATACCGACCTGCTCGGCTCCATCCAGACCACGCTGACCGATGTGCTCGGACTGGAGGAGGCGTGAGCAAGGGTTCAAAGACCGTGTGCCGACATGCCGTGGCGGCGGCAGCGATCATCGCAGCAGCGTTTCTCGGTGGGTGCCGGAGCAACCAGCCGAGCGGTCCGATGGTGTTCGCACCGACCGACGGCGAGCTCCGGCCCGCGTCGCTCGAGTACGCCACCCTCGCGCGCACGCACAACGCACGCGTCGCGCAGCTCGACCGTCTCTGGGGCCGCGCGCACGTCCGCATGGCCTGGATCGACGAAGAAGGCGATCGCCAGGAAGACGGCGGCGAGGGCCATCTGCAATGGCGACGCCCCGCGATGGCGCTGAGTCTCGGCAAGCTCGGCGAGCCCTTCGTCTGGATCGGCATGGACGCCTCCCGCTTCTGGCTGCTGAGCCGCCGGGACGACGTCGCCCAGGTGGGCACCCACGCCTCGATCACCCTCGACGAGGCCTCACGGCTCGGCCTGCCGGTACCACCCGCCGAACTCCCGCCGATGATGGGCCTCGCTGCACTCCCCGAGCCTGGCACTCGCAACGAGCCAACCGTCCACGAGGACCCAGCCAGCGGACGAATCGGCGTGCAGCTACCCCGACGCGAGGGGGGGTACTGGCAACTGGAGTTCGACCCCGAGCGTTTGCATCTCGTCCGTGTGGCCATGGTCTCGGAAGACGGCTTCGAGCTCCTCACGAGCGATCTGACCGACTACGAGCGCATCCGTCCGCGCGGCGGTGAGGAGACCGAGGTGCCGACCCGTGTGCTGGTGCTCGACCCACGCTCCGGCGCCGAGCTCTCGCTCTCGCTCGGGAGCGTCGACGACGGGTGGGCCGGCCGGCGCAACAAGCTGCCCGATGCAGCGTTCGACTTCGAGTCGCTCGTCGAGCTGCAGGGCCCGTTCGAGGTGGTTGACCTTGACGCACCGGCGGGGTGATCGAATCGCGGCGTGCCTGGCGCGGTCCGTGCCCATGGTCCTGATCGCGATCGTCGCGCTCGCGCTCACCGATCGCGCGCACGCGCAGCCGGCGCACGGCGATGCATCAACGATCACCCTCGGCCCGGCCTCGATCGGGCCCGGGGCGCTCGCCGACCGCGTCGCGGGCGGCTGGCTCGCGATGGAGGCCAACCGCCTCGGCATCATGCTGCTGTACTTCGACGACACCGTCGACGGCGGCTACGAGCGTGCCGCGACGCTCGAGCGCATGCCCGAGCGGATCGCCGCGTCCGCTGGCGCCGGACTGGTCGTCTTTCCCTCGGTATCAACGAACGCGGGCGGCGCACTGAGCGACCGTGCGTCGGTGCGCGGCGTTCGGGAGATCCGGGTCACCTCTCGCACCGGCGGTCTTCACGTGTTCTCATCGCCCAGGGCACGGCCGCACCTGCCGGGCGATGGTGAGCTCCGCGGGCTCACCGGCACGCTGAGCGGGGTGTGGGCCGCGTTGCTCGATCACGGGCCGGAGGGCATGCACCTGCACCTGCTCGATCACGAGGGCGCGTGGCGCCTCGCGCCGTGGCCCGAAGGCATCGACTCGTCGGCCGCCCACCTCGTCTCCATCGGTGAGCAGATCGTGATCGCGGATCGAACGGCCGCGGTCGCAGCGCGTCTCGGCTCGGGTGAAGACACCGCTGACATCACCTGGGAGCGGCTCGACCTCGCGCGACCGCGCAGCGCTTCGTTGGCCACGCTCGACGGTGCCCTTGCCTCTTGGTGGGTGACCGAGGCGAGCGAGCTGGCGGTCGAGCTCGACACGGGCGTGCAGATGCGTCACCCCATGGCCGGCGAGCCGCGCGTGCTCACCGCCGGCCGATCCCTCGTCGCCGTCTCGGTGGAGCCCGGCCGCACATCGCTGATGGCACTCGTCGTCGACGCGGAGGGCCGAGCCGTGCATGACGGGCCGGCGTCGAGCCGCACCGCCGAGCGCGCCCGCTCGATCGAACTTCTCACGCTCTTCGCATCGGCCATGCTCGCCGCGTGCGTCCTGCTCATCGTGATGCCTAGCGCGACCTCGACACAAAGCGGCGTCGTTGCCTTGCCAGAAGGCGTGGCCCTGGCCGAGCCACCGAGGCGGTTCATCGCCACGCTGGTCGATGCGATGCCGGGGCTCTTCCTGGTCTCGGTCATGTGGGCGGGCGAGAGCGAGAGCGCAGCGGCGGCCATGGAATCGCTCGCGGTTGGGAGCGGGCCGTGGCCCTGGCTGGTCTTCGGTGCGCTCACCATCGCGCACACCACCGCCCTCGAAACGCTCTTCGGCCGGACGATCGGCAAGGCGGTGGTGAGTTGTCGGACCATCGGGGCCGACGGCGAGCCGGTGACCTGGCGGGTCTCGCTCTGGCGGAACACCACCAAGACCGTGTTCCCGTTCGTGGGCGCCGCGGTTCTCGCCCGGCCTTGGACCTCCCGGCCGGGCGCCGCGGGCTCGTGGGTCGTCGTCGATGTGATCGGCGAGGCGGAGCCCGACAGCAAGGGCGCCGAGTGATCGGACCCGTCGCCCGCGGTGGACCGCAGTTTGCACCCGCACCGAACCGATAGAGCCTGAAGAGGCTCAGAGGCGTCCCGGACGTGTGGTGCGCCGATCTCGCCGAGTGATCCGCAGGATGTGCCGACATGGCCGACGTCCCACCGACCGACCCAAGTGCCGATGACGCGAGCGATCAGGCGGATGGTGCAGCTGAAGAGTCCAAGCCGTCGCTCATCGCGGTGGTCAAGGACAAGCTCTCGGGCGCCGGATCCGAGCCGCTCCGCGGCAAGCGCGACCGGCTGGCCCTGCCGCTTGTCGTCGGCTCACTCGCGCTCACGCTCGCGGGCCTGATCCAGTGGGTCACCGCAGCACCGGTGGCGGACTACCCCGCGGCGCTCGACACCGTCGAGGAGCTGCTCGAGGCATCCGAGTTCGACCAGGCGATCGCCTACCTCAACGACCCGATCTCCGTGAGCTTCGCGCGAGAGCCCATCGGCACCGTCGACCTCGCGCGGTTCTACGCGCTGAGCGGTGATGCGGTCTCGATGAGCCAAGCTGCGAAAGGCCTCGATGTCCGGAGCAACCACGAGCGCGTGGTCGCGTTGTACGAGCGGGCCCGCCAATCCGATCCGTTGGTGCTCGATGCGCCTCGGCTCGCGCGGCTCGCATCGACGCTGCTCGCACTCGACGATCTCTCCTCGGCTCTGGAAGAGGTCCGCGCGATCCCAGTGACCGAGCCCGCGTGGCGTCACAGCATGCTCCGCGCCGTCATCGAGCGCGCGATGGAAGAGGGTGACCGCGCCGAGCTCGGGCCGGGCGAATCGGTCGCGGAACTCCTCGTGGAGATCCGCGATGCGCCGGGCGTTGCCCCCGAGAACCGTATGTGGGCGGTCGAGCAGCAGACACGCCTCCGGCTCGAGGCCGGCTATCCCGAGCGCGCGGTGACCGCGCTGCTCCCAGAGATTCAGCGAATGGATTCGCCCTTCGGCCCCGAGGCCGGTCGGCTCTTCGTGCTGCTCGGCCGGGCCTACCTCGAGCTCGGGCACGTCGACGATGCGGAGAAGCAACTGAAGCACGCGACCTCGGAAGGTGTGCTCGGCCCGCGCGACCCGGCGCTCGGCGAAGCGCTCGTACTGCTCGGGCGGATCGCGCAGCTCAGCGAGGATCTCGAGCTCGCGCACGACCGCTACCAAGAGGCCGCCGCGAGATTCCCCGAGCAGGGCGTCTCGCCCGCGGCGCACCTCGGGCTCGGTGAAGTCTTTGCCGCGCTCGGCGAGCCGCGCGACGCGATGCTCGCCTACCAGCGCGCGGTGGCCGACATCACCGAGCGAGGGATGACGTCGACCGTGGATGTCGAGGATGCCGCGATCAGCCTCACGCAACGCTTCCGCGACAGCATCGCACGCGATCAGCTCCTCGAGGCGCTGCAGTACGCCCAGATCACCGAGCAGCTCTACGCCGATGGCCCGGTTCCGCCAGACGTCACCGAGCGGCTCGCGACCACCCACCGGGCGATCGCCGACTCCCTCATGGAGCAGCTCCCCAAGCTGCCGACGGGTGAACCGGATCTCGTCGAGTCCGACCCGGTCACGCTCGAGGAAGCCCGATCGCACTTTTACTCTGCCGGTGAGTACTTCGCGGCCCACGCCGAGGCGGTCGAACTCGGCGACCCGCAGGTGTACGCCGGCTCGCTCTTGTCAGCGGCGGACGCCTATGACCGCTCGGCCTCGGAACTCGAGGCCATCGCCCTGTTCACCGAGTACATCGATCTGCAGGGCGATGAGCCTCGCGCCCTGTCGGCCCGCGTCCGACTCGCCAAAGCACACCTTGCTCGCGGCAACGCCGAATCCTCGGTCTCAATCCTCGAGCGGCTGCGTCTCGAGCACCCACGATCGCAGCCGGCTGCAGAAGCCGTCATCCCGCTCGCCCGCGCGTACCTGCTCATCAACGAGTCCGAGCGCTGGCCGGACGCGGAGCGTCTGCTGCTCAGTGTGCTCGGCGGTGGCCGCACCGATGTGTCGCCCGAGTCACCCGACTACCGGGCGGCGCTCGTCGAGCTCGGCCTGCTGTACCGCCGCGTGGGGCAGCATCCTCGGGCGATCGAGAAGCTCGAAGAATCGCTCTCGCGGTACACGGATCTCGAAGAGGACCCGCGCGTGCTGTTCGCCCTGGCCGATGCGTGCCGGCTCGCTTCGCTCGATCTGTACGAGACACTCAAGTCCGCGATGCCGCAGAGCGAGCGATTCGAGCTGCGCGGGCTGCGTGTCGAACGGCTCGACCGCGCCTCGGAGCTGTACGAGCGCATCCGCGCGATGCTGAGCGCGCGCGACCCGGCCCGCCTCAACGATCTTGACCGCGTGATGCTCCGCAACGCCATGTTCTACCGCGGCGACTGCGCCTATGACCTCGCCGATCATCTGGTGGACGAGAACCCCGAGCGATCGCGAGAGCTGTTCGATCGCGCTATCGAGCTCTACGACGCCGCCGCCCAGCTCTACGCGCGCGACCCCGCATCGCTCGTGGCCATGACGCAGATCGTCAACTGCTACCTCAAGCTGGGGCAGAACCGCCAAGCCGAGACCGCCCACGAGCGGGCGCGGTCGAGACTCCGCGAACTGCCCGAGTCGGCGTGGCGCGGAGACAATATCCCGATGACACGCCGGCACTGGGAAGAGTGGCTCGAATCAACCCTGCAGCTCGGTCAGGACATCTCCGGCTCGTAAGCCGTTTACGGCACACCCACGAACCCCCCAGGAGGGCCGCGGGTGCTCGGCTACTCGCGAAGCGAGAAGCCGGGCCAGGCCTCCGACATCAGTCACACAGCGGGAACAGATCGGACAGCGCCGCAAGGTCGAAGGCGTCGACGAAACCGACCGGTGTCGCTTTGTCGGCGCTCAGTTCCTGAGCCGCAAGGTCACCGAGATACTCGGTGAGGTCGTCCGCGTCGAACACACCGTCGGCGTTGTAGTCCGCGGTACAGGCCAGGTCGGTACGGAACGAGAAGTCGAGGGCGAGCGACGGCCCCGGGTCGCCGGTGCCCCCGCTACCGGAGAAAGCGGTCGCGGTCACCGTGTACCCCGTGGAGAGCACGAAGCCGAACGGCTCGAAGTCGCCGCCGCTATCGCCGTTGAGCGCGTACGGCGCCACGTTCTCGGTTTGCGTCAGCACCGGGGCTGCGCCGGTTACCGCGAGCTGAAGCTGAACACTCCCGACCACGCCAACGGTGTTGGCCTCGAGCGAGAGCCCCGCTCCATCGGGGACATCGTTCGGCCCGAGGAGCAGCGGGGCGATCGGCAGATCCGTCCCCCCGGCATCGATGATCGTGTACCCGGCGACCCGCGGCCCGGGCGGCGGGTCGGTAAAGGTCGCGGTGACCGTGGTCCCACCGAGCGGGATGGTCACGAAGGTCGTGCTGGCTGTCGGGTTCGCGATCGACGCGGGCGGTGAGGCAAGCCATGAGCCGAAGACCTGTCCAGCCGGAGGCGGCCCCGCAGCGATCTGCACGCCCGTGCCCACCAAGAACTCGCCGGTGGTCACCCCACCATCGACGATGGTGCCGTTGACGATGGTGAGTGTCGCCGTGACCGGCTCGCCGCCACTCGCGGTGATCACCGCGGCCCAGTCTTCGCTCGGATCACTCGGCGGTGCGGGCACACCCACGACCCCGCCGCCGGTGAGCGCGATGGGGCCGCCGACGAACACGCCGTTCCGCGGGTCGTACCACCGCAGCTCGAGCGTGCCGCCGACCGCAGAAAGGTCGATCGAGCCCGTGGCCGTGGTGTTCGGCCAGTACAACGCGTACACCTCGCCGGGCTTGGCGAAGACCTCGGCGCCGCCGAATGTCGACGACTCACCGGTGACCAGCCCGTTCGCGGGATCCATCTCCGTGAAGGGCAGGCTCTCGACGAACAGCCGGCAGAACGTGGTGAAGCGCCAGAGATCGTCGAACTCGCGGAAGTCTTCGAGTGACTGATCGCGGTTGTTGATGAACCACTCGCCGCCGCCGCCCGAGAGCAGGATGTCCCAGATGACGCGCTTCCGGAACTCGTTGAAATCGCCCGGCGAGTCGATGTCGCGCGTGGGGCTCCCTGGCTCGTCGATCATGACGGGGAGCGGCTTGCCCGCGAGCGTGGTCGCGGCTCGGTAGTCCTCGACGACTTGGCCCCACCCGTCGACCTTGCCGGCGTTCTGGATCGAGGTCAGGTCGATATCCGGCTGCCCGATGAACGGGGCCCACGGCCCCGAGTTGGGGTTGTTGGGGTTGCCCGCGTTGTGCACGGTGACAGGGCGATCGAAGGGATCTTGTCCCTTGATCGCACGTGCGAACTCGAGCACGGTCGGCACACCGAGGTTGAAGTTGAGGTTGTACTCCTCGGAGATGTTCCAGACGATTGCTTGGTGGTGCCCGAAGCGCGCGATCAGCTCGCGATAAAACAGCCGGCGCTCGGTCCCGAGCGTGGCGTTGTCCAGCTCCTGCTTGTTCGGGGTCTCCGCCTCGTTGAGCACAAAGTGCAGCTTGATGCCTTTGGCCTGACTGTGGCCAAAGAACAGCTCCCACTGCTCGAGCTTGGAGATGTCGAATCGCAGGTTATCGTTGGTGGCCGAGCCGTCGCCGTTGATGGCCGGGTCGGCGTAGGGCCAGGAGTCCTGCCCGTCGCCGCCGATGTTCATCGGCAGGAAGTAGATGCAGTTGATGCCGACGGAGTGCAGATAGTTGAGCGCCCCGATGATGGCCCGGCCGTCGTTGGGCCCCGGGTTGTCGGGGCTGTCCCAGTCGGGGTCGCCCAGGTTCCAGTCGGCGACGTGCGTGGGGAAGAAGTGCAGGCCGTTGGAGGTATTCGGCCCGGCGCCGAAGTCCGAGGTGTTGTCGAAGCCGGTGTACCCGAGCCAGTTCTCGGGGCTGTCGGCACCGCCCTTGACGTAGGCGGGCCCGTCGACGAACCGCAGGTAGTGCGTGCCGTTGTACTCGAGGCGGCCGTACCTGAGGAAGCCGGGCGCGTTCTCGTCGCGCGGGGCGACGGGGAAGGTGTTGACGGCGCCGTCGAAGGCCGTCGGCGTGCCGGCGCTCGGGTTGGGCGTCTCATCTCCGAGCACGGCGACCGCGACATTCGCGCCCTGCCGGAACGACGCGGTGGCGGTCCAGTCACCGGGCTCATCGGGCGCGAACTTCACACGCCAGACGTTGCCGTCGGCGCCGCCGTTGCCGTCGCCCGCGAAGTAGCCGGGCACGGAGTAGGTCTGCGTGCTCGGGCCGACGAAGGTGACCTGGAGGCGATAGTCGAGGAACGGGTTGGGGGTCGCGAACTCGCCGGAGGGCGGACCCGCGTAGTCGATGGTCAGGGCCTGGTGCTCGGTCAGCGGGCCGCGGACCGCGCCGGACGTGGGCGGATCGTCGAGCTGCGCAGCCCAGGCGACGAGCCGCTGGGCGAACTCGCGGTTGTCGAACTGGCCGAGCTGCGTGCCGGCGCCGGCGTTCCAGAAGGTGTTGCGGTCGAACGTGCCCACGACGCGTCCCAGCCCCGGGTACGCGACCGCGAGCGCCACATCGCGATCGGGGTCGAAGGGGTTGTCGTTGGGGTTGAGCCGCACGTTGCCACCCGCGGTGCCCTGCTGCAGCTTGGCGAGCGGGATGGCCGGGGCGGACACGCGGATGCACGACACGCCCTCCCCGCGGAAGATCACACCGTTGCCGCCGGCGCTGCCGACCGCGTTCTGGGTGTAGTCGTTGAGGTAGTGCTCGTAGGCGTAGTCACGGATCTCGAAGACACCCGCGCCGTTGTCGCGGAGGAAGAACATGCCGAACTGGGCGGTGAGGTCGTTGTTGGAGTCGCGACCGACGGTGTTGTTGATGCCGCCGTTCTGGAAGGGGCCGCCGAAGGCCGAGTCGGACCACGCGACCAGGCCGCCGCCGCCTCGGACCCACGCGTTGACCGCATCGGCTTCGTCGGCGGAGAAGCGTTTGTTATTGGAACCGAGGATCAGCACCTCGTATTGATCGAGGAAGGCCGGTGTGAGTGCTGGGCTCTCGCTCGCTGGGTCCTCGAGGAAGGCGGGTGCCTGTGTGATCGTGACGCCGGGCAGCTCCTCGATGGCCTCGGCGAACTGGCTCATGCCGAGGTTGCCCGTATCGTCGAGCTTCATCTGATGGATCGCGGGCGGGTCGGATCCGAACAGGTAGAGCACGTCAACCTGTGCGACGACGGCCCGAACACACACGACAGCCGCGGACGCGGTAGCAAAGATAGAACGCATGAATTTGAACCCCTGCATCTCACTGTCCGACACCATGTCGGGAATAGGAGAACTATGCACCCGATCGTGGGAGACGCGAGGGTTCGGAGTAAAGCAATACGGGCGTTCACTGCAACACTGAAAACAGACCTCACCGATCAAGCGAGGAGATCATGCTTCAGTTGCCGTAGTACTCTTGCTGGCCGCGGAATCGCGTGAAGCTGAGGTGGTAGTCCCTGGTGATAATGGCCAGGTTCCGCCCATCCGTATCTTCGTTGCGTTGCTGAACGGGCACGTACTTGGATGAACCATCCATGAACCCCGCGGTGCCGTGGTCGACCTCGTTGAAGTTGCCGAGCAGGCCGTTGGTGCCGGGTTCGACACCGAAGTGCGGCACCTGCCACACGACCTGATCATGCACCCACGCGAAGCGAGAGGGGTCGATGCCGGTGGCGGTGGCCACCGATCGTGCGGCGTTGATCCAGAGCGAGATGCGCGTGCTCGGGATGCCGACTTCCTCAGCGAGATCAAGCACGTGGTGCCGGTTGGTCACGTAGCTCGTACCGACATCGTCGTAGCCCGTGATCAGCTCCTGCCGGAACGGGAAGTGTGTACCGACGTTGTTATCGAGGAGGGCATCGCGGTTGTTCTCGCGACGCGCGAGCGTGCCAAAGTCGCCCGGGCACTCGTAGATGTTCAGCTCGGTGCGGAGTTCGTCAACGAAGATGTTGTTGGCCCGCGATTCGCCGCCGCGGGTTCTGCCTTCGCTGATCTCGACGCCGTCGTTGGTGAGATCGAGGTCCGGGTAGAGGTAGAGGTTGAGCGGCCGGTCGGAGGCGGCGCTCACGAAGTTGGACTCGTACTGCTGCCACCACCGCGCGGTGTTCTTGCCGCCGAACCCCCACTCGAAGAAGGGGGCGGTGGCGCTGGTGTCTTCCTCGAACTGCTCTTGGAGGTTCTCGCCGCTCGGCAGGATCGGCCAGAGGTCTTGATTATCGGTCGAGTAACTCGCAGCGGCGATGGTCATCTGGCGGAGGTTCGAGAGCGACTGAACCAGGCCGGCTGAGCGGCGAGCACTGGAGATCACTGGAACGAGCAGGCCGATGAGCAGCGCGATGACTGCGACGACGACGAGTAGCTCGATCAGTGTGAACGCTCTCTCAACCGGACGACCGGATCGCATGCGCATGATGGCCCCCAGACCATAAAGATTATCCCGATACGAGAAAATTCACCGTCCCGCGACGAATCTCGCATCACATGATAAACATAGCTCATCATCGGCTCGATTTGAAGTCCGAATCACATTCTGATTTTGTTCGGACTGTGTTTGTTGTCCTCGTCTCGTCTCATCGGAATCGCGAGAACGTCAGGTGGTACTCGCGCGTGATCAGCGCACGGTTCCGCCCGGTTTGGGGGTCGATGCGCCGCCGAGTGAGAGGGACATAACGCGACGAACCGTCGACCGCCGCGGTCGTGCCTTTGTCGGTCTCGCTGAAGTTGCCAAGGAGGCCTTCTTCGCCACCGAAGAGCGGCACCGTCCACATGGTCTGATCGTGCAGCCATGAGAACCGGGCGCTGTCGATGCCCGTGGTAGTGGCGATCGCACGCGCAGCAACCACCCAGACCTCCGGATCGAGCGTGTCCAGCCCGCGCTCCTCGGCGAGGTCGATGATGTGAAAGCGGTTCGTCATATAGCTCGTGCCGATATCGTCGTAGCCGATGACAGACGGGTCACGTGTCGGTTGCTTGCGGCCGACATCGTCGTCGTAGACGACATCGTTTCCGTCACGCGTGAGCGTGGCCCAGTCTCCGGGGCATCGATAGATGTCGAGCTCGGTGCGGAGTTCGTCGGACATCAACGTGGCGCGTCGGTTGCGAAGTTGACTCGGTTGGAGCGTCGACCCTCGGAGGTCGAGGCCGTCATACGTGAAGTCGAGCGCGGGGTAGAGGTACGCGTTGAGTGGTCGATCGGTCGCGAAGCTGTTGAACCACGGCGCGTTACGACCCCACCACGATGCGGTGTTCTTCCCGCCGTACGCCCACTCGAAGTAGAAGGGCATGGTGATCGTGCTGTCGAGCATGACTCCCTGCTCGTAGGTAGCACGGGCATCGCCATGAGAGGGGAGGATCGGCCACAGGTCGGTGTTGTCGCTCGCGTACGCCGTTGCGGCCACGGTGATCTGACGGAGGTTCGCGAGCGAGCCCACAAGGCCGGCAGAGCGACGAGCGCCGTGGAGTGCCGGCGCGAGGAGGCCGATCAGCAACGCGATCACCGCGACCACAACAAGCAGCTCGAGCAGCGTGAACCCGCAGCGTATGCACCGATGAGGGTAGTGGGACATGAACGCACCCTGTGTGTTGTCGATGCGGGCACGCCCCCGTCCTCGCACGCTCAAGGCTCCGTGGCCGGTTGGCAGCACGAGACCGGTCAACGGAGGCTGTTGAAGGTGAGGTTGTAGTCCGGCGTACTCAGCGCGAGGTTCTCACCGGTCTCGGCATCGATCTCGCGCCGGCGCAGCTCGACGTAGTCGGCGGAGCCATCAACAAAGGCAGCGGTGCCCTTGTCTTCTTCACCGAAGTTGCCGAGCGTGCCCGAGCCACCAAAGTGGGGGACGACCCACATCGTTTGATCGTGCAGCCACGTGAAGCGAGAAGGATCGAGACCCGTGGTCGTGCCGACGGCGCGGGCGGCATTGATCCAGAGCGAGGCCTGGAAGCGCGAGACACCGCGTGTGCGCGCCAGGTCGATGATGTGGAGACGGTTGGTCATGTAGCTGGTGCCGACGTCGTCGTAGCCCGAGACGCTGCTGTCGCGTACGAGTGCCTCGACGGTGTCACTGCCGGAGACATCGCTATCGACGCGGTCGTCACGTGCGAAGGTGCCCGAGTCTCCTGGGCACCGGAAGGCGTCCATCTCGGTGCGGGCCTCATCGTCCATGTAGAAAGGTCGCTGGTCCAGGCCGAGTTCGGGGTCGAAGAGGCTGCTCCGCGGGATGGATCGCGCATTGGGCAGGCCGTTGTAGAAGAGGTCGAGCTCCGGGTAGATGTAGGCGTTGAGCGGGCGGTCGGCAGCGAAGCTCACAAAGCCGAAGGTGCCGCTGCCGACGGTGCGCCAGTACGTGTGGGTGTTCTTTCCGCCATACGCCCACTCGTAGAAGCGATCGATGCTGACATCGGGATCGCCCGAGGCGAGACCTTGGGCAGCGAGTTCTTCGATATCGATGAAGTCGGGCAGGATGGGCCAGAGGCTGTCGTTGTCGGTGGCATAGGACGTCGCAGCGATGGTGATCTGCCGCAGGTTCGAGAGTGAGCCGACGAGCCCCGCGGCACGGCGGGCGCTGCTGAGCGCTGGGAGCAGCAGGCCGATCAGCAGCGCGATCACCGCCACCACGACCAGTAGTTCGATGAGGGTGAAGCCGGCGTCGGAGCGGCGGCATGGCAGGCGGCTGATCATCGGGTTCCCCAATCACCCAGAAGGTTCGAGCGGTGCGCCTCGGCGTCGACCCCGGGCCGTGGCACGCGTCAGTCAGTGAGATTGAATCGCATCCAGACCACAGAGTGCAGCACCGGGTACTCGATGCTCACTCGGAACAGCTTGAGCCGATCGGCCTCGAGACGGAGACGATCGCACGCGTACGACAGCATCTCGGGGTAACGCGGCAGTTCAGCGGTGCTGACCGCTGCGACGCCGGTGCCCATGGCGGCGACCTGTTCGTGACCGGGGATGAGCACCGAGTCGTCTTCGCCGGGCCAGGCGAGCGCATCGGCCTTCTTGCCGATCACGCGGAGCTCGGGGTACACATCGCCGACGAGCCGCTCGTCGATGAGACAGTCATAGATAAGAAGACTCGCGGGCGTTGCCACATCGTGGACGATGTTGCCCGCCACGCCGCTCAGGGGGATCCCGGAGACCACATCACCGAGGAAGCACGTCGCGGCCGATGCCCAGCCCAGGCCCTCCGTCTCGGCGAACGAGCGGCGCAAGCCGTCGCTCGTGGTGTGCCGGCTGATACGTGGCACGGGCTGATGGCAGAACTCGGTGAGAAGCGGGACGGCTTGGGTGTCGTCGGCGAGCGCCGCGTCGATCGGGAGACGTGGAGAGATCGGTGACTCCGATGTGAAGTTATCCTTGGCGATCTCGAGCGACACGTTGGGCCGCAACCGGCGCAGGTTCACCAGGCCGCGCAGCGACGTGACGCAAGTCCCGCCTTCTCTCGCGCACGGCGCGACGATGATGCTCGCGAAGTCGACATCGCAGCACTTGCCGTAGATCTCGCGGTTGACGCGGAAGGCCGAGCGCTTCAGTTCGAGTTCGTGCCCCCGAAGCCCCTCGCCGGTCAACGAGCGCACCATGAGCTCGAAGGCGCTGCGGTCGTCGGCGTGACGTTCGACGGCCTTGTGGAAGTCGTCGGTGGCGGTCACGAAACGGTCGGTGATCTCTTTCTCGACACCGTTCTTGGCCGCGGCGCGGATGACCTGCTTGGACGCCGACACTCCGGGCACGCACATCCCCGCGTTGAGCGGGACCTGCGCGGTCGCCACGCGATGCACCTGCCAGGCGAGCTTCTTGTTGATGCCGAGGACTCGCTGCAGGTCGACGGGGCGTGCGCCCGCTTCGGGCAGGGCGTTGATGAGATCGGCGTAGGCCGCGCGGACGCGGAACGACACATCGGCGACCTCGTCGTCGAGCGTGTGCTTCAGTTCGACGTTCTGCGTGGAGGGTGCGACGGTCATGGCGCGATCTCGTGATCCAGTCGGTGAGGACGACAACCCGCTTGAAATCCAAACGTGCTTGAGCTGATTCAGTCTAAGTGAAGATCATCAGGATACCGATCCGGAACTTGAAAAGTTTCATGAAACCATCATAGAAACATTTGCCCCCAGGTCAAGGAGAAGTAGCCTCGGTGTGAGCGTTTCGCTGTCGCGAGCACCCCATCCGCTGGAGATCCTTGTCATGTCCGCACTTCCCACCCGTTTGTGTGCCACCGCTGTGGCTGCTGGGCTGACGATTGCCGCAGCGAACGCCCAGGTCGGCTTCACGCTCTCGCCGGAGTCGCCGGTGCGGTCACTGCCCGTGAACTGGTTACCTCAGGATGACAACGACAGCAGCGGGTGTCCCGACCTGCCCGGCATCACGCGATTCGGGCAGTTCTCTCGCGACGGCGGCGCGTGGGCCAATGTCGACACCGATCCGGAACTCGAGTTCATCCACCTCGGCAACCTGCAAAGTGCGGTGGACCCGAACTGCGCCGACGGCCGGCCGGTCCCCACGCCGCAGAGCGTGCTCTTCCCGGGTGATCCGAACGCGCTGCCGTACCTTCTGTTCTATCCGAACTTCGGCACCACGATCTTCGTGTTCGAAGCCGATGGTTCACCGGTGACAGGGTGGCCGCGGATCCTCGGCGCGAACAACTTCACGACGGTCGCGGTGGGTGACATCAACGGCGACGGCGACGACGAGATCGTGGCGATGGACTTCTCGTTCGGTGCTGCGGCCAACCTCGCGGTGCTCGAGGGCGACGGCACGCAGCCGGCCTACTTCAATGGCGGCAACGCCATTGTCGTTGGTGGGGTGTTCAAGTCCGCCTCGCTCGCCAACCTCGATGCGGACCCCGGCCTCGAGATCATCCTGATCGAAGAGTTCGGCGGCGGTGCCGACCTCACGGTGTACGACAACGACGGCAGCTTCTTCGGCAACTTCCCGGTCTCCATCGACACCAACCGTCAGTCGATCCCGTCCGCGACCGACTTCTTCCAGATCCCCGCGGGCCTCGGGTCGTCGGGCGCGACGGTCTCGGTCGGCGACATCGATGGTGATGGTCAGCCGGAGATTGTGGCGCAGAGCTTCACCGACCTCGTCGCGTACGAGGCCGACGGCACGCAGATCACGACATTGTTCACGCCGGCATTCCCGGGCGAGTCGCAGACCGCGACCGGCACGCCGGCGAGCACCGGGGCGCGGGGGTGGGAGCCGCCGGCTTTCGTCGGCTCGCCGCTCAACTCGAACAACGCCCCGATGTTCAGCAGCTTCAACGCCGCGACGCTCGTCAACCTCGATTCCGACCCGGCGCTCGAGATCGTCTTCAGCGTCAACCTGAACATCCAGACCGGTGGCGGCTCTCCCTTCCCCGATCCACAGATCTACGCCATCAACGCCGATGGATCCGTGTTGCCCGGCTACCCGCTCACGCACCCCACGCCGTTCATCTCGAGCAGCGGTGCGACGAACACCAATGGTGGCGTGCTCTCCATCGCCGACATCGACTCCGATGGCAACTACGACATCGTCTTCAACGACGGGTGCTTCGGTGACGGGAGCCTCGCGCTCCCCGGAATCCAGGATTGCTCGACGCTCATGGCGTGGGACGCGATCACCGCGCAGCCCAAGCCGGGCTTCCCGGTGTCCGTCTCGGCGAACGAGGGGGTTCCCGGCAACTTCGACCAGATCATGATTGCTGACATCGACTTCGACGGCCTGATGGAGCTGTTCGTCGGCAACAACAAGGCGGCAAACGCCAACCTCGTCTGGAACCACGACGGCACACCGGTCGAGGGCTGGGATCTCGTGGCGAACCCTGACTTCGATGGCCCCGGCGTTCCAAACTTCGCCGACGCAGACGGCGATGGTTTCATGGAGATCGCGCTCGCGATTTCGAACATCACCAACACCACAAGCTTCAACGACGACCCTCCCGTCGAGGACAACCCCGATGGCGATCGCGGCAGCCTGTTCATGTACTCCTCGGACGTCGTGCCTTATTCCGACGAACGGGCGCCCGTGCGGACCTACGGCTACAACAACCACCGAACCTTTGTGGTGCCACCTCTCCCCGAGTGCGCGGTGTGCATCGCCGACTTTAACGGCGATGGCCCGGTGAACGACGCGGATGTCACCGACTTCGGTGCCGCGGTCGATCTCAAGGCCTACTGCACCGACCTGAACGACGACTTTAACCGCGATGCGTTCGACAACGCGGTACATCAGAACTCGCTGCTCTTTGGTTGCGACTGATCGGAGAGTGCGGTCCCGCGGTGCGTGCCCAATGCATCGGGCTGACGCAGCCCGTTGCATCCACGGCCCGGTGCGGACACGCGCGGTATGCCACGCACGCTTGCTCGACGAAAGACGGGCGAGCGTCTTCTCGAGATCCTGCTTCCGCCGCGGGGTTGACGGCGGGCCGGAGTTGGCCCGCAGCGGTGCGACGCAGTGGGGTTTGTTTGTCTATAGGGGGTTCCCATGCGGAACACGTTTCTGATGAGCATCGCCGCGGGGGCGGCGTGTGCGTCTGTGTCTGAGGCTCAGTTCGGCCGCGCCGTCTCCAGCGATGCCGCCGACGACAGCTTCTCGTCCGAGTCGTTCACCATCAGCGGTGGGGTTTACAACGGCAACGCCATGCTCGGCGCGCCCGGGTGGACGCAGGACATGTTCGGCATCACCGAGGTCAGCGCGACGAACACGCTGGACAACTTGCCGAACGCGATCGGTGATATTTCGACGCTGCCCTCGCCCTTCGGTCCTGGCTTCCTGAACGAGTTCGACGGCGGTGTGATCAAGAGCGGCGATGAGGACCGCTTCTTCGGCGTTGTGTCCAACGGCGACGGTGGCCGCGGCCCGAGTTCCGCGACCTGGACATTCGACATCTCCGGCGCCACCGGCACCTCGATCTCGGTCGACATGGCCGCGTTCGGTGACTTCGTGAACCCGAGCGACACCATCCCGAGCTTCACCGCCTCGATCGATGGCGGCACGGCGCAGAGCGTCTTCTCCTTCACCAACACCGGCGGCCCGGTCACCGTGAGTAATCAAAATCAGCAGGAGAACGGCATTTTCTCGGGCACGAGTTCCACCTTCAGCAGCCCGCTTACGGTCGACGGCGCGGCTCTCACGACCGACTTCGCCACCTTCACCACCGGTCAGCTCGGCGTGGGGGCCACACTCACGCTCACCTTCACCGCCGAACTGAACGACCGGTTCGCCTCGGCCGATGCGTTCGCCTTCCGAAACATCGTTGTCAACGAACTCCCGATCCCGGCTCCGGGGGTGCTCGCGCTTGCTCCGGTCGCCGGCGTACTGTTCTCACGGCGTCGCCGCGTTTGACACGCCTTCAAAGACGCCCCCCGCTGGGGGCGTTTCGCCCTGCTCTTCGGATCGCGCGTCGGCACGATCCCGAGGGTGCGGCGAAGCGGCACGCCTGCCTGATCCGACCTCGACACTCGGCCGACACAGCGCAAGGGCACAGGATTCATGATCACGCGTTCGCTTTTCTCCTCGGCTGCGACCACCCGTGTTCTTCTCGGAGCTGCGGGTCTCCTGGCGTGCATCGTGCCGCACACACTCGGCGCGGACGTCCAGCCCATCGACGTCCCGCCCGGCGCCGAGGATGGCCTGCCCGATCTCACGCGTGCGCACGACCCGACGTCGGTGCTCGTCACGTTCACCGCCGAGGCCGACGAGCCCATCATCGAGGCGTTGATGCAGATCGCCGGTACCGAGGTGGAGTGGCGGTCGACCCTGGTGCCCGGGATGGCGCGGCTCGATCTGGAACATCCGGTCCGCGAGACGATCCTGACGCTGCACCGCTTCGGGCGCTACGTTCGCGATATCGAGCCCGACTACATGGTCTCGCTGCTGCAGACACCGAACGATCCCGAGTTCGCCCCGGTGCAGTGGGGGCTCGAGAATACGCAGCAGTTCATCAGCGGGATCCGCGGTTTCAACGACGCCGACATCGATGCGCTCGAGGCGTGGAATATCTACACCGGCGATCCGAACTTCGTCGTCGCGGTGGTCGACCAGGGCACGGACATCACCCACCCGGACATCGACGCCCAGATCTGGACCAACCCTGGCGAATCAGGCCTCGATGGGATGGGCAACGACAAAGCAACGAACGGCATCGACGACGACAGCAACGGCTACGTCGACGATGTTCACGGGTGGGACTTCACCACGCAGCGTGGCGACACGATCGACGATCAGAACGACTTCCCGGTCCACGGCACACTCGTCTCCGGCATCATCGGCGCCGAGACCGACAACGGCATCGGCATCGCCGGCGTGTGCTGGGACGTGCAGATCATGCCGCTCAAATTCATCGACTTCACGGGCGAGGGCCCGACGGGACTCGCGATCGAAGCGCTCGAGTACGCGATCAACCAGGGCGTCACGCTCAGCAATCACAGCTGGGGCACATCGTTCGCCTCGACACACCTCAGCGCCGCGATGACCGCGGCCCGCATGGCCGGCCACATCGTGGTGGCTGCTGCGGGGAACGCGGGCACGCCGGTCGCCGCGTTCCCAGCGGGATTTGGTCAGGACAACATCATCTCGGTCGCGTCCATCGACAACCGCGACAACCTTGCTGCCTCGAGCCAGTACAACGCGGCGACCGTTGATCTCGGCGCGCCGGGTGTGGGCATCTTCGGACCGGTGCCTCCGATTGGGAACCCATCGCTGTACGGTTTCACGAGCGGCACGTCCTTCGCAGCGCCGCACGTCACCGGCACCGCGGCGCTGCTCTGGGGCCTGCGGCCCGACTGGACCTACCAGCAGGTGATCGCCCAGATCCTCGGCAGCACCCGGCCGATCCAGTCGCTCGTCGGCAAGACGGTGACCGAGGGCGCGCTCAACGCCGGCCGGGCCCTTGTCACCGCGATCCTGCCACCCTCGATCCAGCACACGCCAGGCCCATCCGAGGTGCTCCCGGCGGTCGATGTCGTCTTCTCGGCTGTGGTCAACGCTGGCGACGACGAGATCATCACACCCCCGGCGCTCAACTACCGCGTCAACTGCGGCCCATGGGTGTCCGTGCCGCTCGACGGCCAGGGCACCGCCACGGTCCCCGCGCCCTACTGCGGCGACGTGATCTCGTACTACTTCTCGGTCGAGAGCGCGAGCGCCGGCGTCGTCACCCTCCCCGACCAGTCGCAGAGCGAGGCGCCCTATGAGTTCCGCGTGGGCCAGCGCGCGGCGGTATTCGCCGATTCGTTTGCCGCCGACCTCGGGTGGGCACGCGACGACGACATCATGTTCGACGCGAGCACCGGCCTGTGGGAGCGTGGCACGCCGAGCATCACCTCCGCTCAGCCCGGCGCGGGCGTCGATGACGACTTTTGTCTCGTCACCGACGGTCAGGACAACGGCTTCGTCGCCGCGTTCGACGTGGACGGGGGCACCACCGCGATCACAAGCCCGCCAATCGACCTCACCAACGTCAACGATGCCGTCCTCCGCTTCGACCGCTGGTACTTCAACGCTGCCGGCACAGCACCGAACGCGGACATCTTCGTGACGCAGCTCTCCGGCGATGGCGGCACGACCTGGGTCGACGCCGAGGTCGTCGGCCCCGCGGGCGATGGCACCTCCGGTGGCTGGATCACCACCGAGCTCCGCGTGAACGACCACGTTACCGTCACGGGCCCGTTCCATGTGCGATTCCTCGCGTCGGACCTCGGCACCGGCTCACTCGTCGAGGCGGCGATCGACCGTGTTGTCGTCGAGGGCTTGGTGTGCACTGACACCGTTGGTGGCATCGACTTCAACGGCGACGGCGCGACCGACAGCGGCGACGTCTCCGCGTTCAGGACAGCGCTCGACGCCGATGACCCATCGGCCGACCACAACCGCGACGGCACCATCGACGCGTTCGACGGCGCCTCGTTCTACGCCGCCACAGCAGGGGTGTGCGACTGACCACCCTCTCACAACCGGATCACGATCGATCGGAAAGGGTCCCATGGAGCTGATGTCAAGGCGGGGTGCCGGCGGGCAGGGGTTCACGCTGATCGAGCTGCTCGTCGTGGTCGCGGTGATCGCCCTGCTGATCGGGGTGCTGCTGCCGACGCTCGGGCGCGCTCGACAGGCAGCGACCGATGCCGGCTGCCTTTCGAATCTCAGACAGATCGGTGTCGGAGCGTACACGTACTCCGTCGATCACGAAGGCCGGATCCATGGACTCTCGTGGACGCTCGACAACCACACTCAGCTCGATGACGTGCCGGCGCCGGCTTCCGACCTTGAGGCCGCCGTGCTGCAGACGATCAAGCTGATCCGTGACTTTTCGAACAACGACGCCTTCGAGGTGCCGCTGACCGGTTTCTTTCCGTACGTGCGCTACGGGCACCTGCCGCTCACCCCGTACTTCGATGATCTCTTGACACCGCACCCAGCGTTTGTGTGCCCGGCCGACACCCCGCTCGAGACCGCGCGCCGAGACCCAAACGGTGGATTCGACCCCGTCGCCGCCGGCATTCACCCCGCGGGCAACACCGATGACACCGCGGAGAGCCTTCGACTCCGCTTTGCTTACTCGTCGAGCTACTACTTCCCGATCGCGGTCGTCGACACGAACCAGAGCTTTCAGATCCGGACCTCGAAGCGCTCGATCCACCGGTCGCGGTGGCGGCAGGACCGCCAGTTCGTCAATCGAACGCTTCGCCCGATCAGCCGGGCTGCCGATGCGCTGCCTCTCGAGAACCCGCGGCTGGCGATCGTGGCGTCGCCGGGTCAAAAGATCATGAAGTTCCACGAGACCTCGTATCACCGGGATCGCACCTCGGGTCGGTACTACTTCCTCCCCGGGGTAATGCAGCCGGTGCTGCTGTTCGACGGCTCGGCCCGTGCCGTCACGCCGGAGGACATGAACCCGGGGTGGGAGCCCGAACGGCCCGCGTCGTACGATAGGAATACGATCAACGTGATGCGGAACGATCGTGACCCCTCGGACTCCAACCGGTACCCGGGGTACTGCAAGTGGACCCGTGGTGGGCTGCGCGGGATCGACCTCGGCGGCTCCGAGGTGGAGACAGCACCACGCATCTACTGACCACGGTGTGTTGGTGATCGGCGTGTGCGTGTGGGGCGGGTGTCTTTCGAGACGAAGAGTCGGGTGCGCTCGCGCTCGATGACCAATGACGAGCCGCGTCCAAGGAGACATGCGCTCGGCACGAAACCCCTACAGCAAACTGGGCCACGACAGGTGAGAGGTCAGCGATGAGTTCCATGTGAACTCCCACCGGTCGTGCGCGCGGCCTCAGGGGATGGGCACGCCGCGTGGTTGAAGTGTTTCACCACAGAACTTTCGAGGTGTGCTGATCGATGGTGAAGTCACCGATTGCCCTGAATTCTCACGACTCGTTTGTGTGTACACCGGTTTACACAGCATGCACGATGGAGGGTCTTTCGACGGTGTCGGTGAGGCGTCGGTGCCGACGGCGTTCCGGGCAGTGAACCGAAGAAACATCGGCTCCGATTTCCCAGCATCTTTCTGGGCGATGCTCGGCGGAAGCGAGGTTTGCCGATGGTTCTTCTGCGCATGTGGGAATTTTCCAAATTTCGCACTATGTGGCCCACCGAATCAGGGTTGACGTTATGCTCTCTACTGATTTTTCCGGAGAGAGCGGGTCGAGTTCCCGTTTCGGATGCGGAGGACCCGGCTCGCCGAAGGTTCCTCGCCAATGGGGCAAGGAGGCAACGCGGTGACTACTCAGACGATCGAGATCCCGGCTGCGGTCAACAACCCAGAACTCGTGGCCTGGTTCGAGGAAATGGTCGAGCTGCTCAAGCCCGACCAGGTGCATTGGTGCGACGGCTCTGAAGAGGAGTACGACCGGCTCTGCAACGAGATGGTCGACGGCGGCACGTTCATCCGGCTCAACGCCGAGAAGCGCCCCGGCTCGTTCCTCGCCCGCAGCCACCCGAGCGACGTCGCTCGCGTTGAGGACCGCACCTATATCTGCTCGCTCAGCAAGGGCGACGCCGGGCCCACCAACAACTGGATGGCCCCACGCGAGATGAAGACCATCCTCAACGAGAAGTTCGATGGGTGCATGCGCGGCCGCACGATGTACGTGATCCCGTTCAGCATGGGGCCGATCGGCTCCTCGATCTCCCACGTCGGTGTCGAGATCACCGATTCGCCGTACGTCGTCGTCAACATGCGGATCATGACCCGCATGGGCACCCCTGTGCTCGAGGCACTCGGCGACGGCGAGTTCGTCAAGTGTCTGCACTCGGTGGGCATGCCGCTCGATCCGGGGCAGAGCGATGTTCCGTGGCCATGCAGCCCGGACCCGAAAGACAAGTACATCGTCCACTACCCCGAGGAGCGCGCGATCTGGAGCTATGGCTCGGGCTACGGCGGCAACGCGCTGCTCGGTAAGAAATGCCTCGCGCTCCGCATCGCGTCGGTCCTCGCCCGCGAGCAGGGCTGGCTCGCCGAGCACATGCTCATCTCCGGTGTAAAGTCGCCCGACGGGCAGAAGACCTACGTCGCCGCTGCGTTCCCAAGCGCCTGCGGCAAGACCAACTTCGCGATGCTCGTGCCACCGAAGGAGTTCCAGGACGAAGGGTGGGAGGTCACCTGCGTCGGCGACGACATCGCCTGGATCAAGCCGAACGACGACGGCCAGATCTACGCCATCAACCCCGAGGCCGGCTTCTTCGGCGTCGCGCCCGGCACCAACTACAAGACCAACCCCAACGCCATGGTCGCCATCGAGAAGAACACCATCTTCACCAACGTCGCGCTGACCGACGATGGCGATGTGTGGTGGGAGGGCATGGACGGTGAGCCGCCGGCCCACGCCATCGACTGGCAGGGCAACGACTGGACGCCCGCGAGCGAGAACAAGGCGGCGCACCCGAACTCCCGCTTCACCGCGCCGCTCGCCCAGTGCCCGACCGCCGACCCCGCCTACGACGATCCGAACGGCGTGCCGATCTCGGCGTTCATCTTCGGCGGTCGTCGCAGCACCACCGTGCCGCTCGTCTACCAGGCCTTCAACTGGTCGTTCGGTGTCTACACCGCCGCCACGATGGGCTCGGAGATGACCGCTGCAGCGTTCGGTCAGCTCGGCAAGGTCCGTCGCGACCCGCTCGCGATGCTGCCCTTCATCGGCTACCACATGGGTGACTACCTGAGCCACTGGCTCGACTTCGGTCGCCACATCCCCAACCCGCCACGCATCTTCTGCGTCAACTGGTTCCGCCGCGACGAAGACGGCAACTTCATCTGGCCGGGCTTCGGTGAGAACATGCGGATCCTCAAGTGGATCGTCGAGCGCGGCCGCGGCAGGGCCGCGAGCACCGAGGGCCCGCTGGGCTGGATGCCGCAGTACGACGACATCGACTGGCGCGGCCTCGACTTCACCAAGGACGACTTCGATGCGCTGATGAGCACCGAGCGTGACGAGTGGCTCCAAGAGATCGCGTCGCACGATGAGCTCTTCTTCAAGCTCTACGACCGCTTGCCCAAGGAACTCACCTTTATTCGCGAGTTGCTCGTGAGCGGACTCTGGCGATCGCCCGAGCACTGGGAGATGAAGCCCAAGCTCGACGCAGCATCCACAACGGCCTGAACACCCCGCACCGGCGAACCAAGCCAACACCCGGGTTGATCCGAACACTTTGGATCAACCCGGTTTTCTATTTATTGCTGCCGTGATGGCGTTGTCTGTGACCGGCACTTCCTCCGACCATGCCGAGTCGGAGTTGTGCGCGCATCAGGTGGATACTGGCCGTTCGGTCCTCATCTCATCGCTGCTACCCTCGCACGTCATGGCCTCTGCTCGAATCGCTGATCGGGAGCGTTCCATGTCGTACACCCGCACGTCCGTAGGTGCTGTGCTGGCGATCGCGATGGCGACCGCGCCCGGCACACCCGCATCGGCCCAGATCCGATACGCCGACGTCACTCGTCTGCTGGGTTTGAGCGGTCAGCAGGGGACCGCGGTGCAGTTCGCCGATCTCGATGTCGATGGATACGCCGATCTCATCGTCGATGCACGCCTCGTCTTCATGAATCGCGAGGCGCCGGACGGCAGCGGCCGAGTCTTTGAGCCCGTCGCCCAGAGCGGCATCCCCGACTTCAAGAACGGCCTCTTCGAGGGCGCGCTCTCGACCGCCTTTGCCGACTTCGATGGCGATCGAGTCCCGGACTGCCTCTGGGTGCCGTACTGCGCGCCCCTGATCGATGGGTTCACCTTGACGGACGGTTCGCCGAAGGGCGTGGCGTGGCTCAAAGGGCGGGGGGATGGCACATTCGCCGACCCCGTGCGCATCGAGGCGGTGGCGCCCAAAGCGCACGATGTCATCGCCATCGCCGATGTCGATCGTGACGGTCTGCTCGACGTCTATCTCGGCGCGAGCTTCATTCAGGCCGGTTGGTGGCGGAGTCAGTGGAAGGACCCGAACGGAACCAACGAGGGCTACACCGGCGATCTACTCCTTCACCGGCGCGATCCCGACGGTCAACCAGGGTGGGAGCGCGTGCCGCTGCCCGAAGACTCGGGCGCCCACACCGTGCCTGGTGCTGAACACACCGAGCCACCAGCGATTATCGATGCCGCGGGCCGTCCGACCTACGGCGCACTCATCGCGAGTCTCGACGGCACCGGCCACCCGTCGATCGTCGAACTCAACTACGGCCGCCGAGCGAACCGCGTCTGGTTCTCCAGCGAGCCCACCGACGAGCCATTCACAGACCGAGCCCCCGCCATCGGGCTCGATGGAGATGATGTGCGCCACGGCGTGTACCCCGAGTGGGCCACGCGCCACCCGCGCCTCGCGGGCTTCACCCATCGGCCCGAGCTACCCTACCGCGTCCACGGCAACACCTTCGATGCCGAGGCCACCGATCTCGATAACGACGGTGACCTCGATCTGTTCGTCGCACAGATCCGCCATGGGTGGGCCGGCTCGTCGTCGGATCCGACAGCGGTCTGGCGCAATCTGAGCACAGAAACGGGCACGCTCCGGTTCGAGATGATCGACCCCGCCACCAACGGCCTGAGTCGGGCTCCCGCCGACAACGCCATCCGTTCGTGGAACGAGGGCGACCTCTATTGCGCCACGCTCGATGCCGATCACGACGGCCGCGTCGACCTGCTGCTCTCATCGGGCGATTACCAAGACGATCAGCGGCTTCGTCTCTTCCGTCAGCAGTGGGGCGGTGGCTTCGTCGATGTCACACCATGGTCCGGCCTGCGCCACGATGGCTCCCAGCTCATCAGCCTCGCCGATCTCGATCACGACGGCCGGCTGGACATCGCCGCCGGGCAACGATTCATGCGCTACTCCGAGACCGACCGCGACGGCCGAACGCCGGGGATCGCGATCTACACATCCTCGCTCGGCCCATCGAACACAGAGAATGACGCATCCAACAGCATCACGATCGCACCACGGTTCGCCTCCGACACCGGTGCGAACCACTTCGGTCTCGGTGCGATCGTTCGATGCACCGCGATCATTCGAGGCGAGCGCATCACGCAGACGCGGCAGCTCAACCCGATCGGCGGACGAAAGGGCAAGCAGCACGAGTTTCTCGTTCACTTCGGCTTGGGGGATGCCGAGGTCGCCGATGTGATCGAGATCATCGCCCCGAACCAGGATCTCGACCGATTCGTGTTCCGCTCGCTCCCACCTGGGCGTCACGAGCTGGTATGTGACAGCCCCTGAGCGGGCACCTGTCACCCATGCGACAAGTTTGCGCTAGGTCTCGGTCGGTTCGATGCTCGAGGTGTAACGTGCCAGCGGCATCGGGAGTTCCACGACCACGCGGTGCCGCACGAACCCCGAGAGGTCCCACCCGGATCGCCGCTGCAGCTCGGCAACGGTCTCCTCGTACTGCGCTACGCCCGGAGGGCACTCATCGAGCGTAAAGCCGCCGCGCTCGCCCGGGCCGGCCGGCTCGGGCAAGCGATCGAACCAATTGTCCGGTGAAGATTCCCCGAGGTCGCGGTACGAGCCGAATCGTGTGTACGTCTCGTGCGCGAGTTCGGGGTCGAGATGCACCTCCGCGATCAAGCGACGGCACGGGTGCTTATTGACCACTGAGAACGCGAGGGTTTCACGATCGTCAGCCGTCGGCGCGGGGGTCCACCCGGTCTGCTCGAGCATCACCGTCACATCAATGGGCTCGCCAAGCTGATACCAACTCGGCTCGATGAACGTGACCTGCCGCTCGCCATCATCGGTGCTCAGCAGCGCCGGCGGCGGCTTGCTCGTGCCCGAAGACAGCAGGCTGAATCGGCTCGCCGGCAATCCCTCGGGCCGCAGCCGCTCGCTGCTCACCGCGGTGTGCCGGAAGAGCGCGAACGGCATCGCCCCGGCACGTCCGACGCACCCGAGAAACGAATTGAGCGTCAAGAGGTCGAGGCGACCCGGCCGTTCGCGAGATGGGCGCGCCGCTTGAAGATTGAGCCGGGTGTCGAGTTGGTAGCCGATCACGTCGGCCGCCGCGCTCAACCACTCCCGGTGGCCGGACGGCTCCTCGACCGTGGGCGTTCGCGGCGGACGGTCGCGCATGGAGACCGCTCGGACCGCCGATGCTTTGCTCCCACCGAGCCGCTCGAGAGCCGCCCCATAATGGTCGCACGCGAGCGCGAGCCGCTGATAGGCCGGGTGCTCGGCGCTGATCCGCTCCTCGACGCCGCTCAGCACACGCTGCCATCCCTGACGCCCGGGGACCTGCTCGAGGTCCTCAGCGACCGGGTCGTGCAGTCGGTTCATCCGAACCAGCCGCTGTGCGGTGCCCCGATCGACGCGGATATGTTCGGCGATCTGCGACCACGGCGCATTGGACTTCAGGCCGAGCGCCTGCTGCGCCTCTTTCCACTCGGCGCGGAGGCGTCGGAGGCATGCCTCGAGGTGGTGGACATCCTGAGTGACGCCCTGATGCTTTGGGAGTTCGACCGTGTGATCCATATGGTCACCTACATACCACACATGTGAGGCGCGTGAACCTGGGTGCCCCACTAGTGTATTTCGACCCGGTGGAGTATGACGTGCGTTCCGGAACCGGGCAAGTTCATCGCTCAGCATACCGTAGCACACGAATTCGCCTCTGATCTGCGAATCATCGCGCGAGTTGCATTGACCGCAAACAGCGCTGGTGTACACTCGTGGCTCTGGGGCAGGGGTTGCGCCAGGAAACACGAGTCGTTTTGTAAAGGGGCCGTTATGGTATCTCGATCTGCACGTGTAGCTGTGGCTGGGTGTGCATTAGGGGCATTGAGCGTCAGCGTTGCGTCCGCTGCCGAAGTGCTCACCTTCGACATCAACCAGACCATCGGGTTCGAAGGGCTGACCGCACAGCCGGAGGACACCGTCCTCTTTTCATTTGATATTCCGGGCTTCGGGCGGGTCGCGGCACCCGACTTTGAGATCACGGTCGACCAGGGCGGGTTCACCGGCACTGGTTTCGAGATCGAGTTCGCGTTCAGCGCGACTAACGACGACGTGACCGACGGCGGCCTCGCACGCATCGAGGGCTCCGGCCAATCCGCCAGCCTCTTCGCCGCGGGCGATCTCATTGACGACTTCTCGACCGCGCCCTTCTCGGATCCGCCCTCGATCGGTGCCCCCACCTCCTTGCTCTACACGCAGGGAGCCGGGCTCTTCGGTCCGGTGACGGCCGGCATCTTTGATGAATCCGCCGACGGCGATACCGCGTTCATCGGCTTCGTCATCTCTGCGGTCGATGACTCGACCGGCCTCCCGGTGCTCGGCTCCTTCCATTTCGGCTGGATCGAGGTGATCTTCGACGACCTGAGCGATGGCTCCTCTGACCCGCTGCCGGCGACCGAGGTGGAACTCACCTTCGTCACGCTCGGCATCGCCGATACCCCCGACATCGGCGTGTTCGCGGGTGGTGGCATCGTTCCGGCGCCCGGCGCCGCGGTGATGCTCGCGGTGGGTGGCCTCGCAGCAACCCGTCGCCGCCGCTGATCGCTTCGTACCAGCGTTCGCACTGTCGAACACCCCGCGTGCGTCGCAGGCGTGCGACGTACGCGATTTTCACGCTGTGACTGTCGGTGCCTCTCCGTTCAAGGCCCGGCGGCGCTCGATGGTGCGGCACTGCCGCCCCGATCGAGTTCAAACCAAAGATCTTATCCGAGGAGCATCAACGATGATGAACCGATCGCTCACCGCCGCCGCTCTGTTGAGCATTGCCGGATCCCTGGCTTCTGCGCAGTTCCTCGCGACAAACGGTCAGGTCGCTGGCATCACGGCGGATCCCGAGGCACTCTTCATCGCGCCCGATGGCTCCTCCACGCTCGTCTTCGAGCCGGGCGCGGTCACCGGTCTGCCCGCCTTTGCGTCGCTCGACGGACTCGCAGCGGACGATGCGGAACGCCGCTTCTTCGCCACCGATGTGCGCACATTCGATATCGATCTCGACGACGGGCTGCGCTTCGGTGTCGCGAGCGACCTCTACATCTTCAGCTACGACGATCTTGACAACCCGGTCACGCACCCCGAGAAGTTCCGCGTGGCCGACTTCGGCGATCCCGGCGTGGTCGATGAAGACGGCGTGGCCGACCAGGGCGTGTTCCTGACGCCGAGCGGGCTGGCGTACGACACGACGCGCGATGTGCTGTACGCCGTCTCCGTGCTCGAGCCCAAGTGCCCGCCGTTCGGCCATCCCGACGGTGTCTATCGCATCGATCTCAATACCCTCATCGCGACTCCAATCGTCGACTTCGCGGACCTCCCGGGCTTCGTGGGCCCTGGGACCTGTGGCCCTGATGGCGACCCGAGCACCGTCCTGATCAACGACGACTTCGCGTCCGTCGGCGCGATCGACTACGACGAGCTCACCGATCGCATCTACTTCGTCAACGAGACGGAGCCGATCGAGGGCGTGCCGTGCTCGGTCTGCCAATCGATCTTCGCGATCGACCCGGACGACCCCACGGGCTACAGCGACGACCCCGCTAACCCCGCCGGCGTCACCCGGCTCACCGCACTGCCCGAGGACCCGGACGGCAATGGCCCGCTCGCGCCGTTCGACGATTTCGACGGCCTCGGTGCCGGCAACGGCTTCTTGCTGCTCGTCACCGACAACGCGAACATCAACAACGGTGTGCATGTGATCTACGACGCGGTCAACGACGCGTACGTCGGGTCGCCCGCCTCGGTCTTTCCTCCTCTGAGTTCGACGGACCTCACGTTCTTCCCGATCTCGTCCGCCGGTGCATACACGCCCAACATCCTCGCGCCCGATCCGGTTGCCGGCTGTATCGATCTCGACGATGCTCTGCCGACGGGTACGCTCGACGCGGTTGACAACGCCGTGTTCTTCGACCGGGTCTCGTTCTTCGATCCGCGGTCCGATGTCGATGACGACTTCGATGTCGATCTTGACGATGTGATCGCCGCCCAAGGCGCTCTGTCGGCGGGCTGTCCTTGATCAGTGAGATCACTGATCGACTGATAGAAGTTGATATGCCTCGCCGAGTTATTCACGAAGATTGATCGGCTTTTGATCTTGGGTATATGACTGACGGCTTTTCTGTCAGTGTGTTATGACGTCGCTGCTCACATTCGAGGATGCTGGCATGTGCGACAAATTGACTTTGATCGTTCTATAGCCATTTGACTTGATGTCGCTCATCGCGTGGCTTGGCGAATGACCAAAGTCGAATCGCGGTCGCAGTCGCTATAGGTCGACGCTGAGTGTCGTGGCCTGATGGCAGTTGCAAACATCAGATTGTCACGATGTTCCTGCTCTCGATCCTCGTGCATTGTCGTGACCTTCGCTTCGCTCAGACCACGGCATCAAGCCAAAGCTGAAACCTCGTGCGGCGCGGCCTACATCCGTTGCAATCGCGCTCAGAAGCCGCCGAAGCTGGGTGCCTCTGTTTCTCGGCCAGCCACGTCGATGCCGCGAAGCCCATCCCGTGTGAAGCGATACACGGGGAAGTACTTCTCGCTGCCACTGCCATCGAAGCCGGCCGGTGTCTCCGGCTCTGCGTTCGAGAGCACGGAGAGCACACGGTTGCCGTTGTCCGCGGGGTCGAGCAGCAGGTTGTTGCCCGTCGAGGTGACGAACCTGGGGTTGAACCCGACGTTCGCCTGAGCGGTCGGTAGCACGCGGGCGGAGCCATCGAACATCAGCACCGGGATCCGTGCGGACTGGGCGGCAAAGTAGAGCTGCCGGCCGTAGTGGAACTGAAAAATGTCGTGGTAGAAGACCTTGCTCGACGGCACCCGCACCTCCACCGTCCTGCGGACGAGCGTGTGCCGGGTGGGCGCAACGATCCGGATCAGGTTCTGAGGGCTGATGGTGCCATCGAGATTGCTCGGCAGACCGCCTTCATCGTCGGGCGAGTAGCTCGCGGGTACGTTCCAGTAGGACGACGCGAACCGCTCCATGTTGATCGGCACCGGTCCGTCGGCCTCCGAGACGGCCTCGTAGATCTGCTCGTTCTGATCGAGCACCGTGGGATCGCCGGGGCATGCCGCGGCGCTCACCGATGACAGATCGCCCATGTACCGCACCATCGAGAGATAGGCCCAGTAGTTGGTCGGGGCCTCCTGGAAGGTGAACCCAGAGTCACCGCTCACGAACTGGCCGTTCCACGGAAAGCCGGTCAGCTCGGCGGCGAGCGCACCGGCCTGGAGGATGCGGGCGTTGATGTCCCGCGTGGGGGCCGCGACGTCGCCCACACCGTTTGGCAGCCGGAAGGTCGGATTGTCCGGATTCTGTTCTTCCGCGTAGTTGCGGTTCCACCACAACGCCGGGATGGCATCGCGTTCATCACCCGAGTACGCCGTGGCCGCCTGCCCGAACGTGCGGAGATTGGCAAGGCATACGACCGACTGCGCGGCCTGGCGAGCCCGTGACAGGGCCGGCAGCAGCAGCCCGATGAGCAGGGCGATCACCGCCACCACTACCAGAAGCTCGATCAGCGTGAACCCATAAGCCCGGGGACGCCCAGGACGTGTGGCCAAACGACGACAGCAGCAGTCTCGCATCGAATATCCCCAGACCCAGGTCGGCATTCGGCCCCCGAATGCCCCACTAGTGTAGCCACTGGGTGATCCGCTGGTGCGGGCCGGCCACCAACAATCTTGAGGGGCGCCTCGCGGGTCACCGGGCCACGGTCGCACCCGCCCCGCACCCGGCATCAGGCTCTGCGCAGGTCGAACGACACCGAGGCCGTCCGGCTCGGCTTGAAGCCGAGGCGCACCGCCCGGGCCCGGAGCGTGCGTGGGCCGGGAGTTCGGATCACGAACGGCGCGGTGTACAGGTGCCATCGGTCGGTGTGCGCATCCGGGTCGTTCCACTCGATCGAGGCGCCGGGTGTCGGGCAGTGCATCTGGACGACGGCCGGGGCCACGAGCATGTCGCCGTCCTCGAGCGGAGCCTCGGCGCATCGCTCGTTGGTGTGCGCAATGATGCGGGGTGCGGCGGTCGTCGGCTGCACACCATCG
>JBCDJJ010000023.1:0-44718 GCA_038747915.1 Planctomycetota bacterium
CGCGGTCGGCCTCGAGCGCACACACACCCAGGCCGTGCGCGCGCTCGAGGCGCATGTCGACAACGAGGGCATCCATATCCACGCGCTCGCCGAGCGCGAACCCAGCGCCGAGCTGTGGGGCGCCGACAAGAAGAGTTCGCTGCTCGAGAAGGCCTTCGGCACCCGCGTGCACGTGACGTGGCGATCGACCGCCCAGGCCAACGGGTCGCCGTCCCGAGCGCCGGCGCCGCCGTCTACCGCCAAGGAGACCAAGCCATGATGGATCATCACGCCGGCGCCCCGGATCAGCTCCCGGGAAAGCTCTTCATCGTCGAGGGTATCGACGGCTCGGGCAAAAGCACCCAGCTCGACCTGCTCCGCAAATGGCTGACGAGTCAGGGCTACTGCGTCAGTTTCAGTGAGTGGAACTCCTCGCCGCTCGTCAAGAGCACGACGAGCCTTGGCAAGCGCGAGCGCCTCCTCACCCCGCTCAGCTTCTCTCTCATCCACGCGGCCGATTTCGCCGATCGTCTCGAGCGCACGATCCTCCCGCCGCTCCGCGCTGGTGCGGTCGTGCTTGCGGACCGCTACATCTACACCGCCTTCGCGCGCGACGCGGCACGCGGTGTCGACCCCGAGTTCGTCCGCCGTGTGTACCGGTTCGCCCCCAAGCCAACCGCGGCGTTCTATTTCAAGGTGCCCCTCGCCGAGGCCCTCGACCGCATCCTGTCCGGCCGTCCCGAGCTGAAGTACTACGAGGCGGGCATGGACCTTGGCCTGAGCGAGGACCCCTACAAGAGCTTCGAGCTCTTCCAGGGCCGCATCCTCGACCAGTACGAGTCCATGACCACCGAGTTCGGACTCGAAGTCATCGACGCCACGCTCCCCATCGCGGTGCAGCAGCAGAAGATGCGATCGCTCGTCGAGCCGCATCTGCCCGGCGTCCTCAGGGCGCCGGTCATGCCGCACATCGAAGCCCTGCGGAGCGAGGGCCTCGCTGGGCGTTACCTCCGCGGCAAGGTGCTCGCGGAGTAACCCGCGAGCACGTCAACCCTCGTTCGAATGCGTGCTGTCGTCCGTCGGTGCCCTCGCACACCCGCCCTCGCCGCTGGGACGGATCAAGGGGCGAAACACATCCTTCGTGCCCATCCACGCGTACGGATCGGTGCCCGCGACCATCACGATGTCGCGCATGTCCGCCTTGGACACGTACTTCGTGTCATCGAGGAATGTGTCGTGGTCCGGCAGCGCACACCACGGGAGGAGCGAGCTCGCGCTCATGTAGTGGTTCACGAGCGTCCGCCGGAAACCCGACTCGGCGCGGTTCGGGAGCGATCGGTGCAGCAGGTAGCCGTTGAAGAACACCACCGCGCCCGCACTCACCGGCACGGGCACTGCGTCGTCGTCCGAGTACGGGAACCGGTGACTCTCCTCCGAGCAATCGAACCGCGGATCCACCTGTGCCCGCTGCGGCCACAGCACGCCTGGCCGGTGCGAGCCGGGGATGACCCACAGGCACCCGTTCTCGACCGTTGCATCGTCGAGCGCGATCCACGCACCGGTGAGCGATCGATCCCGCGTCGGGATGTAATCCTCATCCTGATGCCACGCCTGGCCCGGCTGCCCGGCCGACTTCAGGAACAGCATCGACTGCACCGCCTTGACATCCGGCCCGATCACGCCGGTCAGCACTCGCACGATCGCCGGATGCGCGAGATACCGACGGACCACCGGCGAGAACTTCTGCGGATGATGCACGCACAGGTACCGGCGCATCACCTCCTCATCCGTCTCACCATCGCGGTTCGCGGAGCCACGGTCGATCGAACCATGATCGCCGCGGCAGATCGCCACCGCGTCTTCACGGAGTTCATCGATCTCGGTGGACGTCAGCGCGTCCTCGACCACGAGATACCCGTTCGCGTCGAAAAAGTCGCGCGGGGCGGCCGCAAGCGGGTCACCGATCGGTGCAGAAGACGGAAAAAACTCAGACATGTGTGACACTCTCGGCTCGGGACAGGCTCACACCGAAACGGTAGCCCAGATGCACTGGGACGGCCCGCACCGGCCGAGTTCGTTTGATGGCAGGGTGCTGCGGCCGTAACGTGACGTGCGCATGGCCAAGCGTGCGCGCAAAAGCGACCTCGTGATCCTGGCAAACCGCCTCCCGGTGCATCGCGCCAAGGCGCGCGACGGGTGGGAGGTGAGTCCGGGGGGGCTCGTCAGCGCGCTCCTTCCCACCCTTACGCGACAGACGGGCGTTTGGGTGGGGTGGGCTGGGGGCACCGGAACACCTCCGGCGCCGTTCGAGCACGAGGGCTTCTGGAATGTGGCCGTCGAGCTGAGCGAGTCGGAGTTCGACAACTACTACGGCGGGTTCAGCAACCGGACCCTCTGGCCGCTCTACCACGATGCCTGCCGCCCGCCGCTCTACCACCGGCGGTGGTGGGGGCCCTATCTTGAGGTCAACAAACGCTTCGCCGAGGCTGCCTCGGAGGTCGCAGCCAAAGGCGCCGTCGTCCTCGTGCAGGACTATCACCTGCAGATGGTCCCCGGCATGCTCCGCGAGCTGCGGCCGGATCTGCGCATCGGCTTCTTCCTCCACATCCCCTTCCCGCCCGTCGAGCTCTTCATGCAGCTTCCCTGGCGCAGCCAGCTCGTCGAGGGCCTTCTCGGCGCCGATGTCATCGGCTTCCAGACCAAGCAGGCGGCGCAGAACTTCATACGCCTCGGTCAACGACTCGTTGGGGCGAAGGCCTCGCGCTCCGTCATCGAGCACAAGGGCCGAAAGTCCCGCGCCGAGGCTTTCCCCATCTCCATCGATGTCGAGCGCCTCGAGAGCCTCTGCCGCGACCCCAAGGTGATCGCCCGCGCCGCGCAGGTCCGCCATCGCCTCGGGAACGACCGCAAGATCCTGCTCGGCGTCGACCGTCTCGATTACACCAAGGGCATCGACATCCGCCTCCGCTCCATGTACGACCTGCTCGCCAAGGGCACCAAGACCATCGACGAGGCCGTCCTCATCCAGGTCAGCGTGCCGAGCCGCGAGGATGTCGACGAGTACATCGAGCTCCGCAGCGCCGTCGAAGAACTCGTCGGCCAGACCAACGGCGAGTTCAGCGAGGTCGGCCGCATGGCCGTGCATTACCTCCGTCGAAGCCTGCCGATCGACGAGCTCGCGGCCTTCTACCTCGCGGCCGATGTCATGCTCGTCACCCCGCTCCGCGACGGCATGAACCTCGTGGCCAAGGAGTATGTCGCCTGCCGGCTCGAGGACACCGGCTCGCTCGTGCTGAGCGAGTTCACAGGGGCCGCCCACGAGCTCGACCGCGCCATCCTCGTCAATCCGCACGATGTCGACGGCATGGCCGCTGGCATCGCCCAAGCCCTCGACATGACTCTCCCCGAGCAGCAGCGGCGGATGAAGGCCATGCGGACCAAGGTCAAACGTAATACCGTGTTCGACTGGGCCGACCGCTTCGTCGGGGCCCTGCGCGACTAACGCCCACCACCATGTCAAACGGAGCGGGTTCGTGAGCCATACACACGCCGACGCACCGACGCCGGACACACACCACGACGAGCGAACACTCGACCCAGCGCTCGATCGCCTCGCCAGCTCGCCCGTCCTGCTCATCGCGACCGACTACGACGGCACCCTCGCCCCGATCGTCGAGGACCCCACCAACGCGCGACCGAGCCGTGAGTCGATCGTGGCCCTGCGTGCGCTCACCGAGCTCCCTCAGACCCATGTCGCGGTGATCTCCGGCCGCTCGCTCCGCGACCTCGCCGACATGACCAAGCTCGGCGAAGAGGTCATGCTCGTCGGGAGCCACGGGAGCGAGTTCGACCAGGACTTCTCGCGCTCGCTCACACAGGATCAGCGAGATCTCCGCGAGCGCATCGTCGCCGAGATGCGGCGCCTCGCCGAGCCCGACCGGCACTTCCATATCGAGGAAAAACCGGCCAGCATCGCCTTCCACTACCGCAACGTCGAGCCCGACGTCGCATCCGTCGCGGTCAATGCTCTCATCGACGGGCCGGTCAACTGGGACGGTGTCCAGGCCAAGTTCGGCAAAATGGTCCTCGAGCTCTCGGTCGTGCACACCTCTAAGGGCACCGCGATCGACACGCTCCGCCAGCGTGTCGGCGCCACCCACGTCATGTACGTCGGCGACGATGTCACCGATGAGGATGCCTTCGCGCGTCTCACCGGCCCCGATGTCTCCATCAAGGTCGGCGAGGGCGCGACCGATGCCCGGTACCGCGTCGACGACACCGAGGATGTCGCCCGCTTCCTCGCCCACCTCGTCGAGGCCCGCCGCGCCTGGCTTGCGGGGGCCCAGGCGGTACCGATCGAGCAGCACGCCCTCCTCTCCGACGGCCGTACCTTCGCCATGGTCACGCCGGATGCTCGCGTCGTCTGGATGTGCCTGCCGCGTGTCGATGCGCCGGCCCTGTTCGCCGAGCTCGTCGGTGGCCCGACCGCCGGCCACTTCACGATCACGCCGAGCGACAACGCCGCGCCGACCAATCAGCGGTACGACGGCGAGGCGCTCATCCTCCGCACCGAGTGGGGCCGGCTGAGCGTGACCGACTTCCTCGACTGCTCGGGCGGCCGGCCCGGTCAGCGTGCGGGCCGCTCCGACCTCATCCGCGTCATCGAGGGCCGCGGCGAGGTCACCATCACGTTCGCGCCCCGGATCGACTTCGGCCGCCAGGCCACCACCATGACCATCAAAGACGATGGCCTCGAGGTCAACGACTCGCTCGACCCCATCGTCCTGCGCGCGCCGGGTGTCGACTGGACCCTCGAGCCCGAGGGCATGCACCAAACCGCCATCGGCCGTGCCAAGCTCAACGGCGAGCCGCTCCGGCTCGAGTTCCGCTACGGCACCGGCACGCTCCGCGAGCGCCAGTCCGCTGCGTTCGGCGAGCGCTACCGCCTGACCAAGGCGTACTGGGAGAGCTGGGCCGACAAGCTCACCCTGCCCCGCCGCGAGCGCGATGCGGTCCGCCGTTCGGCGCTCACCCTCAAGGCACTCTGCTACGGGCCCACCGGCGGCATCGCCGCTGCAGCGACCACCTCGCTCCCCGAGCACCTCGGCGGGGTGCGCAACTGGGACTACCGCTTCTGCTGGGTGCGCGACGCCGCGATGACCGCTGCCTCACTCGTGAAACTGGGCTCGGTCACCGAAGCGATGGACTTCCTCGACTGGGTGCTGCTCGTGCTCGACCGCACCGGCGACCCCGAGCGGCTCATGCCGCTCTACACCTGCACCGGCCACGAGGTGAACTCCGAAGCGGAGATCGGCGAGCTCGCGGGCTACGCCGGCTCGCGCCCCGTCCGTGTCGGTAACGCGGCCTCGCGCCAGGTGCAGCTCGACGTGTTCGGCCCCGTCGTCGACCTGATCCATCTGCTGCTGACCAAGGAAGCGCCGCTGTCCGGCGAGCACTGGCGGCTCACCGAGGCCATGGTCTCAGCGGTCCAGATGCGGTGGGCCGAGCCCGACCACGGCATCTGGGAGATCCGCAAGCCCCGCCGCCACCACACCCACTCCAAGGTCATGTGCTGGGTGACGGTCGACCGCGGCATCAAGATCTCCGAGCGCTTCCTCGACCGTCAGCGGCCCGACTGGGAAGCGCTCCGCGACGAGATCGCGAGCGACATCCTCACCAACGCTTGGAAGGACTCGGTCAAGGCCTACACCGCGGCCTACGACGGTGAAGACGCCGACGCCGCGGCCCTCTACGTCGGCCTGACGGGTTTAGTTGATCCCGGCGACGAACGCTTCGCGTCGACGGTCGAGATGATCGAGCGCGAGCTGCGTGATGGCCCGACTGTCTACCGGTACCTCGAGGACGACGGCCTGCCCGGCCACGAGGGCGGCTTCTTCATCTGCGCCTCGTGGCTGGTGGATGCGTACCTCCGTGTCGGCCGCCGCGCCGACGCCGAGTCGCTCTTCGAAGAACTCATCGAGCTCGCAGGCCCGACGGGCCTGATTCCCGAGCAGTACGACCCGCAGGCCAAGCGGACGCTCGGGAACCACCCGCAGGCGTACTCGCACATCGGGATCATCGAGAACGCGATCGCGCTGTCGGCGTAGGTAAGAGTGGCCCATCGACTACTTACTTAGTAGTCAGGCCATCGGTGGTCACTATCATCGGTCGCTCGCGTGAACATATGAAAGTCTGCAAGCTGCGCAAGCTGAGGTACAGGCGCCTCGAATCGCCCGGCCTCAGGGCGGTTCACTCGGTAAAAGGGCGGCGGGAACTGGCCCACGAGTGCATATGGGTACGGGTCCCAAAGAACAAGACCATGCACGGTCGGACCGTGTGGCGTTGGAGTGTAGTAAGCACCGGTTACGACAACGATGTGACCGGATAGGTAACCCGAGCGGTACGCAAGAAGAACCGGGTATCCAGAGTCGATTTCTCCAAGGAGCCATGCCCCTGGCGGCATCCTCGAGGCGCCCCGCGCGTTCACCACAAAGTGATCGCCATCATCATCAATGCCCCACTGATTCAACAGCCTTACCATGTGTCGGTACTGAGCTGTATTGTTCGGAGGCTGTCCGTCCCAGCCGACTCCATAGACCTGCCGAACAATCGCCCGTTGATTGACATTGACACGAGCCCAATCCAACACCATCTCGATCGAAGCCGCCCAGCACCAATTAGGCTTCTCTTGCGGACGATAAAACCGAGCGAAGGCTTCTGACGGAATGCCAGCGGCCATGACACCGGCCGCACCTTGGGCTTCCGATCGCGATGCGTGAGCACAGGAAGCGATCACAGTCGAGCTAGCGATGAGCACACGACCACTCGCACTCAAGAATGACCGGCGCGAGAGATCAAATGCAGGCCGATCTTGAGTATCTATTGCTCCCATCTCATACCTCCGAACGATTTAGATTTGAAAATCTACAACAATGTGCCGTAATACGCAATGTGTGATCCGAGGCTTTTGGATATCATCACATAGCACACGTGTTTATGTGATTACCACACAATAAAGGCCGCATGCCTCAGAACCGGTGCGTGAATCACGCAGATCTCCGGCAAGAACGTGTTCCAATACCGCTCGCCCAGGCCCCGGTGTGGTATTACACGGTGGCTTTAAGTCGCCAGACAATCCGCCCGCAATGGTCACGTTACGTGGCGCACACACTCCACGAGATTTCTCCACAAAAAGCCCAAAGCTGGGTTCATCACCATCAACCAGGCCGCCGCTGCAGAAACCCGCCGAAGTGACCCTCCTCCGTCATGCCAGTTGAACAACTCCCACGATCCGAGCCGCGAGCTCGAGCCGTCGCCCCATCACCACACCCCAAACGCTTGCTCACCTCTGTCATGATGAGTGAACGCTACTCCTCTCAACTCATTCACTGAATCGCGCGGCCATTGCTCCATCGATGAGAACCTCTACACGCGTACCCACTCGTCGATCGGCAGTCGAGGATCCGCGATCAGCAACCCCTCACACCACCGGCGCGAACGTCGCCCCCGGCAGCACATCCCCGCTCACGAAGTCACCCTCCGCGAAGTCGCTCGCCTTCTGGTGCTTGTTGAGCCGGCACTCGATCGGCACGCCCGCGTCCACGGTGATCGCGTTGCTCGCGGGCTCGATCGCGATCACGCGGCCCTGCACACGCCGCGGCCGCCCGTACACCGGCTCGACGTACCGCCCGCCGGTCTCGACCGAGTCCATCCGCCGCGCCTGCACACGGATCGTCCCGATCGCCCGCTTGCCGATCGCGGTCTCGAGGGCCTGGAGCGACACCAGGTGCAGCTCGTAGCTCGTCTCCGGGATCGACAGCACGATCAGGTGCTTGCCGTCGTCGGTTGCTTTCTGTGAGTCGAGCACGCCGCGGGCATGAAGCTTGTCGGTGGATGTGGTCGCCATGTGTGCATGGTAGTGCGCAGCATCGCCTCGATCTTCTTGCTCAAATCGACAGGACATCATCCAGGTGAGGTGTGTTCACGAGTTCTGGGGCAGAGAACACAGAACTGCTCTGACGGTCTCGGCTTGATCAGGCCTGTGTGGCGGCTGATGTCAGCCGCACCTTGGCCTTCTTCGCCTTGTTATTGGTGGGTTTGGTATCGATGATCTGGGCGAATTCTGTTCCGCTGTTCTGGAAGGTGAGCCGGACGTGATCCACTCCGGCTGGGATCTGCACCACATGTCCTTCGCCGGCCGTCCCGGGCTCGCCGTCGGAGGCGAGATCGACCACCGGAACCGGCGTTTCGCGGTACACCAGCCGCACGCAGACGGGCGTGTGGTCCGAGACCCGATCAGCGAAGCTGGCGATCGACTGGTCGAGCCGGATGATCGCAGCGTCATCCCCCTGGATGGCACCGACTGGCACATCGCTGCTCACGACGATGTGGTCGAGCAGCGACCGGCGCGAGCCACCAACGTACGAGGCCGCCATGGCGTCCTGATCATCGGTCGTGAGTGCCACAAGGTCGGGAGCGTTTCGGAGGCTGGCGAAGACATCGTCGTCGATCCGGTCGTTGTAATCGCCGCCGAGGATCACAGGGAGGTCGTACGCGTAGTTGCGATGGCGCGCGGGCACATCCTCCGGGGCATTGCGGAGGACATCGACGATCGTTCGGAGGATCTCGCCGGCCCGCTTGCGTCGCGCCCGACTCAGGGCATCGCCCATCGCCTTCAGGTGAACCACGATGGCAATGAACTGGACCTCGGTGCCCCGCCCTTCGTCGATCGTGACTTTCGCAAACATGGGCTTTCTGGGAAAGACCGTCCTGCCGCGGATCTTCTCGGAGAGAACATCATCGAAGTGCGATCCAACCTTGGTGAGTGGCTGAACGTTGGTCGTGCGGGTGTCGTAAAGAATGGCGATATCCTGCCCGCCGGAGACATCGAGCAGTTCATAAGACATCGACAAACCGCGACGACCGAGGGATTCAACGAGGCGGTCCATCGGCTCGGACTGGACCTCGACAAGGCCCAGCATATCCATCGACAAACGCTCGACAACACCGGCCACAGCCTCGATACGCTGGCCTGAGACGCCACGGTTGAAGTGCTCGATGTTCCAGAAGCCCACATCGGCGAACTGACCAGAGCCGCGGTAGTCCGGCAGCTCGATTTCCTTGGGGTCGTCGGAGAGGCCGGCGGCATCGAAAAAACCGAGGAAGGGCGAGGTGTCTTCGACGCGTTCCAGCAGCGACTCAAGTTCCCGACGGTCCCCCTCTGCCTCGTGTCCGTGCGACTGCAAGTGACGCACGATGGCCGAGATCCTGATGCCCTCGTTCTCGGCGCGATCACCACGTTTCACTCCGGCGTGGTGCAGGGCGACGAGCTGCCACTCGTTGTTGAACACAGGCGAGCCGGAAGAGCCGGGATCGGTGTCGGTGCGGTAGCGGATGACCTTCGACTGCACGCGTATCACTCGGTTGGCATGAATAGCGATTTCCTTCGTGCGGCCTCTGGGGTGCTGGATGATGTTGACACGTTCGTGGCGCGTGACGATGGCGGGGTTCAACGAGAGCGCAATCGGCAGCGTGTGTGGTGGTACAGCTTCAGGGTCACAGCCCACAATCGTGAAGTCGAGTCCTCGATCTGTCACAAACATGCGTTCGGGACGGAGGGCTACGATTGTCGGAGTTGCTTCGCCATCCAGCCCGAACTCGGCCACGCTCTCGTCCGCAGATTGCGAAGACTCAATCACATGATTATTCGTCATGATAAGGCCGGGCGCGATCAGGAAGCCTGTTCCATATCCACCTGGGACCGCGATGCGGCATACTGCTCGTGCACGCGTGGCTCCATCGCTTAAGAAGCTCGCTGGGAGGAAGTCCGCACCCTGATCGATCTTCTCGAAATAGCGTTCAATCTCCGACTCGGCATGGCGGCGTTCGGCATCGGTGGAGACATTGCCGAGATCGTGGATCAGGCGTGACGCTCGAGTGGCCACCAACTCCCGGAACTCGTCATCGCCGAGGTCCGTGTCGCTGAGAAAGGCATCAGGTCCGGGGCACATGAACTGCCCATCCGCATGGTCACGCTCTGTCATCTCAAATCTCCTACAAATGCCTATTAAGTATACAACGCAGACTCAATCATCAATATCAGATTTGCTGGAAACATATATTTGAGTCTTAATGCCACCGATGTGCGGACACTTCTCGCGATCGTTGTACGAAAGGTCTCCTATAAACTACTTCACGAAAACGAGATAGAGCACAGAACGTGGGTGTCCTGGCCACATCGTTGTGTGAGTTCAGAATCGGCTAGGTGCCGGGCGTGACCAACGCGGCGTAGTCCGGCCGATCGGCCGCCGACGTGTGGCGAAACTCGCGCACGATCCGCCCGTCTCGCACCAGGAACACCCCGGGCATCTGGAGCCCATCGCCCTGCAGCGCCCCGACCCAGTGCCCATCGAAGAGCGCCGCCTGCACGCCGCGCACCCACACCTTCCCGCCGAACAGCTGCCCGATCGTGCCGCGCTTCAGATCGAACGCGGTGTAGAGCGTCTTCTCAGGATCACCCACATGGTGCGCACGTTCGAGGCCGTACCGATGGAAGAACGTCGCGGCCGCCTTCGCCTCACCCATCATGTGTACGAACACCACCGTCGCGTGATCTTCGATCGAGGCCCGCTGGTGTGCGACGTCCGCTGCCGCCTCGCGGCAGAACGTGCATCCCAGATGCCGCAAGAACACCAGCAGCACCGGACGCTCGCGCGTGAGCCCGAGTAGGTCCGAACCCGCTGAGGTGGTCACGCCGGTAAGCGCCGCCGAGACATCAACGCCCGTCTCCGCGCTCGCCTCACTCATGCGTCTCGCTCCGCTTGGCTTGCCACGTGCCCCACAGTATGAGGGTGAACGGCACCCACCAGATCAGATCATTCGTGAGGATCGTCCATCCGAAGGTGACCGGGAAGATCTCCTTCACGAACACGGCGTCGACGAACCCGATGGGTCCGAAAACTTTGCCCAGCATGCCGACCAGCACGATCGGCCAGTGCCGCCTCGGGTCGCTCGCAGCGACCCAGTAGCCCACGCCGTACACGCCCACGATCATCCCGACGCACTGCCAGATCGCGAGCCCGCCCGGCGTGAGCCCCCCGACGCCGAACCACCCGAGAAACGTCGCCGGTGCGAGCACCACAATCGCCCCCCACACGACGTTGTAGATCGCGGCCAATCGGAGCACCATGGGAGCCCAGGCGGGGGTGGTTGACGGGGCAGATCGATCCATGCGGGCGGGTTCGCTCATCACGCGGTACGGATGCCCAACTTTCGGTCAATGTCCGTCTCCACGCCCGCTCAAGCTACTATTTCAGCTCACAGCGAGTCATTCGATCGAGTTGATGAGCAATCTGTGTCGAGACCGCCCCAGATGGGTGCTTTGGAGGAGTCGCATGATGATGCCAGCGTTCGGTGCGTCGCTCGGGGTGATGCGACTCGTGGTGGTGGCCGTACTCGCGAGCGTCACAGCCGGTGGTGCGTGGTCGCAGGGTGTCAACCCCGGTGACGAGCCCGATGCCCTGGCGGCGAAGTACAACAACACCCGGCTCCACCCGATCATCGGGCCGGCGTACCGCGGAGCCCTCAATTCGGCACCGGTCTTCGAAGAGGCGTGGGCCGGCACCCCGTTCGACCCCATCCCGGAGATCGCCGCGGAGGAGGGCATGATTGTGCCGTGCCCACCGGAGGGGATCTTCGAGGGTGAGCCGAACTGCGGGTTCGACGACCGCGGGCTCGTGAACGGCGGGTGCGGTTCCGAGCTGCAGGGCTTCACCCAGATCGGGTGCGGCGAGACGGTGTGCTCGACGTTCAGCTTCAACGGTGTGCTCGCCGACCGCGACTGGTACCGCGTCAACGTCTTCGACTTCGACACCGAGCTGACGATCCGCGTAACCGGCAGCCGGGACATTGTCGTGGCGTTCGCCGCCCAGGCGACCGTCGGCGGCACTGCGAGCTGCCTGACGTGGTTCGGCAATGGCGCGCAGGTCGAGCCGGTCGCCACGTTCGACGCGTTCGAGGAGGGATCGATCTCCTTGTGTGTCGATCCTGGGACGTACTTCTTCTTCGTGCAGGCGAACGAGCTGAGCTCACCGTTCTCCTGCGGGGCGACGTACACGGTGTCGGTCGACGCGGTCGACGACTTCGGCACGTGCCCGACCTGCCCGCTCGGCGCTTGCTGCACCGAGCTCGGGTGCGACGACGGGCCGGCGAACACCGGGATCACCGAGCTCGACTGCGACGAGCTCGACGGGACATTCCTAGGCGGCGGCACGGTGTGTCTTCCCGGGTCGTGCGAGACACCGCCCAACGATCTGTGCGCGGATGCGCTCCCGATCACCTGCGGCGACACCGTGCAGGCCGACATGTTCAACGCGCTCGTCGAGCCCAACGAGCCCGTGCCATCGTGCGATCTCGGCGGCTTCGTCGGAACCGTGTGGTACACCTTCGAGGGTACGGGCGGCGAGGTGTTCCTCAGCACCTGCGGCACCGAGGCCATCGACGCGAACGCCTATGACTCGGTGATCACCGTGTACCGCGCCGACTCGTGCTCCCAGATCTTCCAGATGAGCCCGAACGAGGTCGGGTGCAATCACGACGGCTTCTGCGGGAACCTCGGTCAGCTGTCCCAGCTGTGCGTGCCGACCGAGGCCGGCGCGACGTACTACGTGTCGCTCCAGGTGTTCAACGATGCGCGGCGCGGGATCTACGAGCTCGCCATGAGCTGCGATGATTGCCCGGAGCCGCCCACGGGTGCGTGCTGCCGGACACAGTCGGGCACCGGCGAGTGTCTCGAGGGTCGGACCGAGACACAGTGCTTCTTCGAGGGCGGGGTGTACCTGGGCGACGACACGACGTGCGCCGGTATCGGCGATCTCTGCCCGACCACCGCGCCGACCAACGACGAGCCGGAAACGGCGCTGCCCATCGAGATTGGTGTCTCGGCGTTCGGTAACACCACGCTCGCCGACGGCGAGCTCAACGCCAGCTGCTCGATCCCCGTGGACACGAGCGGGCTGTACTACACGGTCGTCGGGAATGGCAAGCGGTTGACCGCCTCGACCTGCCGCCCGGGCACGTCGCTCGGCTTCGACACACGGCTGCACGTGTACTGCGACGCTACCGGCACCTTCCCCGAGTGCGTGGCAGCGAGCGAGGACATCGGCGGCTCCTGCGGGGGCACCTCGGCCACCTCGTGGTGCTCCGAACCCGGGCGGACGTACACGATCCTGGTGAGCGGGTTCGACGAGAGCAACTTCGGCCCCTTCGAGCTCTTGGTGACGGAGTCGGAGGACTGTGACAACCCGCCGCCGTGCGCGGATGTGCTGAGCTGTAGCGTTCCCTGCGGCGCCGGCATCCTTGACCCCGATGAGGGCAACTGCTCGACGAACTTCATCGACACCTTCAACGGCGGGTGCGAGATCGACGCGATCACCCCGCAGTTCCGCGACATCGAGCTCGGCCAGACGGTGTGCGGCACGAGCGGTAGCTTCACGCTCGGCAACGCGTTCGCGAGCGACGAGGACTGGATGCGCTTCGAGGTGCTCGACCCCTCCGAGGTGACCGTGCAGGCCGACGCTTCGTTCATGTACGTGATCGCGATCGAGCGCGTACAGCCTGACACCGTGTGCCAGCTCGAAGTCATCGAGCAGCGCGCCGCGACGATCTGTCAGACCACCAGTGTCACGACAACGCTCGAGCCGGGCACGTACTACCTGTCGATCCGGCCGCAGTCGACGTTCAACACCTCCTGCTTCTTGTCGCAGTACACGATCTCCACGTCGGCCCAGGTGATCGAGAGCACCGGCGCGTGCTGCCTCTCACGGTGCGACTGCCAGATCACCACCGCCGAGTTCTGCGCGACCGCGGGCGGCGAGTTCGGGGGCGTCGGGTCGACCTGCGAGAGCGTCGAGTGCAACCCGTGTCCGACCGACTTCGACGGGGATGAAGTGGTCGACGCCGACGACTTCTTGACCGCGATCATCGCGTTCGGCGCCAATGATTCGGCCGATGTGGACTGTGATGGTGACACGGATGCGATCGACTTCCTCGCGGTGCTGGTAGATTTCGGTTCGACGTGCGGTCTCACGCCCGGCGCGTGCTGCCTGTCGCAGTGCGGGTGCGGCGAGGTGCTCCTCTCGGAATGCGTGGACGCGGGCGGTGTGTTCCTGGGAAACGGCACCACGTGTGAGACGAACACGTGTCTCACCTGCCCGGGCGATGTGAATAACGATGGAGACCGCAACGCGGACGACTTCCTCGCGGTGTTGGTCGCGTTCGGCGGTGGACCCGGCGGTGACTTCGACTGCGACGGCGACACCGACGCGGATGACTTCATCGGGATGCTGACCGTGTTCGGCTCGCCCTGCCCGTGAGCCGCGCGGTTCAACCCGCCAGCAGCGGCCCGAGGTACCGGCCGGTATGACTCGAGGTGTTCGCTGCGACCTGCTCGGGCGTCCCGCTCGCGATGACCTGCCCGCCGCCCGCGCCGCCCTCGGGGCCGAGATCAACGATCCAGTCGGCGCACTTGATCACGTCGAGGTTGTGCTCGATCACCACGAGTGTGTTGCCGGCATCGGCGAGGCGGTGCAGCACACCGACGAGCTTGCGGACATCCTCGAAGTGCAGGCCGGTGGTCGGTTCGTCGAGGACGTAGAGCGTGTGCGCGCCAAGGCCTTCGCCGCGTGACGAGACTCCCTTGCCGAGCTCGGTGGCGAGCTTGACACGCTGGGCCTCGCCGCCCGAGAGCTGCGTGCTGGGCTGACCGAGGGTGAGGTAGCCGAGGCCGACATCGCGGAGACACTCGGCGAACCGTGAGATCTTGCCGTGGTTGGCGAAAAAGTCGCAGGCCTCCTCGACGGTCATGGCGAGGACCTCAGCGATGTTCTTGCCGCGGTACCGGACGTCGAGGGTCTCGCGGTTGTACCGGCTGCCCTGGCACACCTCGCACTCGACGTACACATCGGGCAGGAAGTGCATCTCGATCTTCTTGGTGCCCTGGCCCTGGCATGATTCGCACCGGCCGCCCTTGACGTTGAAGCTGAATCGGCCGGGCTTGTACCCGCGGATCTGCGCCTCCTTGGTCTTGGTGAAGACCTGGCGGATCTCGTCGAACATGTTGGTGTACGTGGCGGGGTTGGAGCGCGGTGTGCGGCCGATGGGCGACTGGTCGACCTCGATGACGCGGTCGAGCTTGCCGAGGCCGTTGACGCGTGTGTGCTTGCCCGGCTTGGTGCGTGAGCCGGTGATCTCCCGCTTGGCCACCGCGAGCAGGATGTCGTTGACCAGCGTGCTCTTGCCGGATCCGGACACGCCCGTCACGCACACGATGCCGCCGAGCGGAAATGCGGCGTCGACCTTCTTCAGGTTGTTCTCCGCAGCCCCTTTCACGACGATCGCCCGTGTCTCGGCGACGTCGCGGCGCTCGTTCGGCACCTCGATCGATCGTGCGCCGGAGAGGTACAGGCCGGTGACGGAGTCGGCGCAGTCGCAGATCTCGTCGACCGTGCCCGCCGCGACAACGGTGCCGCCGTGGACACCGGGTCCCGGGCCGACGTCGACCAGATAATCGGCTGCACGGATCATCTCCTCGTCGTGCTCGACCACGATCACGGTGTTGCCGATGTCGGCGAGGTGACGGAGTGTGCGGATGAGCCGGCCGTTGTCGCGCTGATGGAGGCCGATGGTCGGCTCGTCGAGCACGTAGCACGCGCCAACGAGTCCTGAGCCGACCTGGGTGGCCAGCCGGATCCGCTGGGCTTCACCGCCGGAGAGCGTGGCCGTTTTGCGGTCGAGCGAGAGGTACTCGAGACCGACCGAGGCGAGGAAGCCGAGTCGAGCCTTGACCTCCCGCACGATCGGGCCAGCGATCTGCTCCTGCTCGGGTGTGAGCTCGAGTGCCTCGAGCACCTCCAGCGCCTCGGTGATCGTGAGGGTCGTGAGGTCGGCGATCGTGACCGCGTGGGGATCGCTCACCAGACCGTGTCGCTTCCGAGCATCCACCACCCGCTTCGGCAGCGTGGCGCGTGTGCGGACGAGCACGCTCAGCGACTCGATCCGGAGGCGGGCGCCGAAGCACTGCGGGCACTCGTGCGCAGCCATGAACTGGTGCAGGTGGTCCTTGGCCCACTGCGAGTCGGTCTTTTCGAACCACTCGTGCAGAATGTTGATGACGCCGGCCCAGCGCCCATCGCGCCAGGCGTTGGCAGGGGTGTCGTGGTCGCGCTCGTCGCCGTAGAGGAGCAACTCGTAGAGGTCGTCTGGCATGCCCTCCAGCGGGGCGTCGTAGTCCCAGTTGTGCATGCGGCAGAAGCGGCGGAGGAGTTTGGGGTAGTACATCCCGCCCGGGCCGTTCTTCTTCCACGGGGCGATGCCGCCGTGGCGGAGCGAGCGTTCGTAGTCGGGGACCACGAGATCTTCATCGAACTCGTGGATCGAGCCGAGGCCGTCGCACCGTGGGCAGGCGCCGAACGGCGAGTTAAAAGAAAAAATGCGGGGCTCGAGTTCGGCGAGCGCGCAGTGGGGATGAATCGGGCAGGCGTAGTGCTCGCTGAACGTCTGGTCGGTCCAGGTCTTTGCATCACTCTTGCTCGAGCCCTTGCCCTCGGACTCGGCGGAGATGATGACCACCCCCTCCCCGAGTTTGAGCGCGGTCTCCACCGACTCGACAAGACGCTGACGGGCGTCGGCTTTCACGACGATGCGGTCGACCACCGCCTCGATGGTGTGCTTCTCGTATCGACCGAGTTTGAGCGGGTTCTCGCCGCCGGCCTTGAGCGCCTCGCGGAGATCGATCACCTCGCCATTGACGCGTGCTCGCACGAAGCCCCGGCCGACCAGGCCCTGGAGCACATCGGCGTGGTAGCCCTTCTTTGCGACAACGACCGGCGCGAGCACCATGAGGCGCGTGCCCTCGTCCATCGCGGCGATGGTCGCTGCGATCTGGCTCGGGTTGCTCGCGGTGATCCGTTCGCCGCACCGAGCCGTGACCTCGCCCTTCTTGTTGATCTTCGTCGGTTCCCAGCACGTGGGCGTGCCGATGCGGGCGAAGAGCAGGCGCAGGTAATCGTAGATCTCGGTGCTGGTCGACACCGTGGAGCGTGGGTTGTGGCCGCTCGACCGCTGCTCGATGGCGATCGTGGGGGGGAGGCCCTCGATGTCATCAACATCGGGTTTCTTGAGTTGATCGAGAAACTGGCGGGCGTACGCCGAGAGCGACTCCATGTACTTCCGCTGACCTTCAGCGAAGATCGTATCGAACGCGAGCGAACTCTTCCCCGAACCCGACAGACCGGTGACGACGACGAGCGCATCGTGCGGCACATCCAGGTCGACACCCTTGAGGTTGTGCTCGCGGGCGCCTCGAACACGGATCGCTCGTTTCTTGGTGAGACGCGGCTCACCGGGATCGATCGCGTCGGTGCGGGGTTGGCCGGGGTTCTTCACCTCGACGGGCGATGTTGGCGGAGGGGCGAGCTGCGATGAACCCAAACGTGTGGCTCCGGATTGAATCATGGCCAAGATGGACGGGGGGCACTCGGCGGCAGGAAGCCGCTAGTTACGGCGGAGAATCTGCTGGAGTCGCCGCTCGATCTCGAGCTGGCTCATGGACTCGCTCCCCTGGATGGCCCGGAGATCGCCGCGCGGGTCGATGAATGCGGCGCCCACCGGAAACTCGAGCGTGATCATCTCGCCCGACCGCCAGACATCAACACGCACGGGTTCGCCCGGCGCCTGCACACTCACGAACGATTGCAGCACCCCGACGTTGTCGGTCTCGCGTCCTTCGAGGGCAACGATGATGTCGCCTGAAACAAGCCCGCCCATGTCGGCGGGTGAGCCCTCGAAGAGTCGCACCACGCGGACACCGAGCCCGTCGTAGCCCTCGCCGCGAGCGGTCACCGGGTCGACATCACGCAGCTCCACGCCGAGATAACCGCGGATCACAACCGGCTCGTCCGGTGCGAGTGCGGGGCGCGAGCGATCGAGCAGCTGCTCGACCACGTTCTCCACGGTCTCCAGCGGGATCGCGAAGCCGATACCCGCCGACTGGCCGACAAACGACCGCTCGTCACGCTGCGTGCGGTTTCGTTCGGCGACGTTGGCGATGGCCGACGCCATGCCGATGACAAGGCCGTCGGCGTTGACCATCGGCCCGCCCGAGTTGCCGGGGTTCATCGCGGCGTCGGTCTGAATGAAGTTCGTGTACCCGGTCCGGAGGCGGTACGACGTGCCGCCCTGGGCGCGGTTCAAACCGCTGACCGTGCCCTGACTCATCGAAAACTTGATGTTGAACGGCGAGCCGAGCACGAAGCACACCTCGCCGACACGCACCGGCACGCTCGTCGCGCGGCGCAGCGGGATCGTCCCCGGCACATCGCTCACCCTCACCACAGCGATGTCGGTCCGTCGGTCGACACCCACGACCTGCCCCTCGCGGACGCGGCCATCGAAGAACTCCACACGGATGCGGAACGCATCCTCCACCACGTGGGCGTTCGTGATGACATGGCCCTGATCATCCCAGAACCAGCCCGCAGCGGCCCGCCCGATGCCGAAGCGGAAGTCTGTCTCGGCCTCTGCCGCGTTGCGACGCGGGGTCGTGACGATGTGGACCACGCCGGGCATCACCGCGTCATGCACCGCGGCTCGTTCAGCGGCGATCGCGTTGAGCACCCCCGAGTTGTCGAGTGTGGCCTGCGCCAGCGTGACCTGGGCCGCAAGGTTGGCCAGTTGGATCTGCCGGACCGCAGCCGGGGCTGCGAACAAGACCGCGGTCGTCGCCAGGAGCACAGCAATGGCGGGCAGCGGCGTGATGAACTTGCGCATGAACGGGGCTCCGGGCGGGTGAGATCTCTACCGTGCGGGTTCGGCCTGTGCGGCGGTTGGTTTCATGGCGTACCGATGAGTGGTCACCTCGCGTGCCGCGACGCGGCCCACCCAGGCCGACGCAGCGTCCCTGATCTGCTCCCCGACCTCACCGAGACGCGGCGCGAAGGGCGGCTGCCAGTCGCTCAGGCCGATCAGATCGTTCAGCACCACGATCTGGCCGTGCGGCGCCGGCCCCGCCCCGATGCCGATGACCGGGATGGTCGTCTCGGCCACCACGCGATCCGCAACCTCGCTCGGCACCGCCTCGATGAGCACCATGACCGCGCCGGCACGCTCCATGGCCCGGGCGTCGGCCACGATCCGCTCCGCTGTGTCATCGGTCCTCCCCGCGGAGGCGTATCCACCCGTGAGACCCGCGGTCTGCGGGCGGGCGCCGATGTGCGCGCAGACCGGGATCCCCGCCCGGGCGAGCCGCCCGACGAGGTCACCGAACGAGGCGTCGACCTCGAGCTTCACGATGTCCGCGGAGCCCTCGGTGATGAATCGACCCGCGTTCCGGATCGCGTCGGCCTCCTCCGCCTGGTAGCTCATGAACGGCATGTCGGCCATCACCACACGGTGGGGCGCCCCGCGCTTGACCGCACCGGTCAGCGCCACCGCGATGTCCATCGGCATATGGACGGTGGACGAATAGCCCAGAACCGTCTCGGCCGCCGTGTCGCCGACAAGCAGCACATGAACCCCAGCCCGGGCCAGCCACCGAGCGGTCGTGGCGTCGTAGCACGTCAGGCAGGCGAACGCATCACCGGCGCTCGCCATGCGGCGGAGGGTTCGCAGCGTGACGGGCGTCGACACGCCAGGATCCGAATGCTGGGGGTGCGCCTGACCGTTCGCGCTCATGGCCTGGCATCGTACGGCGGCCGATCCGGCCGGGCTCTGTTTGGAGTGGTGATTCTGGATCGCTCGGTTCCACGCCCCGTTCAGCGTGGCAGCGCGTGGGAGCGGGACGCTCCTCCCACCGCCGGCTGCCCCGCCGTTCAGGCCGCGGGCCTAGTCGCGGATCGAGGGGAGCTCAGCGGGCAGCTCCTCATCGGTGAAGAAGATCACACGCGGGCGGTCGGCCTCGGACCACACATTCGACCGGTCGAGGATCGCCGTGATGCGGCGCCGGACGATCGGCACCCACCGGCCGTCGATTGTGAGCACATCCCGGCCGTTGCCGTCGGTCTCCACGCGACCGTCGATGTCGACGCCGATATCAAAGGGGTTGTCCGGCGTCGGGACACCGTCGACGTCGGTCGGATCGTCCTCGTTCTCGTCGGGCAGGTCTCGGGCAGCGTCAACGTCAAACCGGAGCCCGACGAGCTCGATCTCCGCGAGGAAGCTGTCGGAGCGGATGTCGACAAGGTTGGCGATGCGGTCGAAGAGCATGACCTGCTCCTCGTAGTCATCGGGCACATCATCGGGGGTTGGGTCGATGCGCGGCTGAGCGATCGTGGGGGCAGCGATGGCATCGCCTGTGAGGTCGTCATCAAAGTCGATGAAGTTGCCATTGTCGGGGATGTAATCGTTGTTGCAGTCGAGGCGGATGTCGGGGATGCCATCGCCGTTGCAGTCGGTACGGTCGTTGAGGTTGTCGCCGTCGGTGTCGAGGTTCTGCTCGGCCGGGTCGATGACGCCGTTGCGGTTGCAGTCGAGGAAGAACTCGGCGACGCCGTCACCGTTGCAGTCGGTGCGGTCGGGGATGCCATCGGCGTCGGTGTCGAGGTTGCGTTCGAAGATGCCGTCCCCGTTGCAGTCGTAGAACTGGTCGGGTAGGTCGTCGCCATCGCAGTCAATGGCGTCCGGGAAGCCGTCGTTGTTGCAGTCGGTGGTGCCGCAGGGACCGACGATAAAGCGTGTCCCGCGCTCGGGGATCCCAGCCAGGCCCTGCAGGTCCGAGGGTTCGTTCCTCGTACGGATGATCTGGGGCTCCGTCGTGAGGAGGGCGGGCTCGGGGAAATACTGCGCACCCTCGTCGTCGTACGTCACGCCGAGCTCCGTGGTCGACTCGAAGTCGGTCGCCAGCACATCGAGACCGAAGCCGGGCTCCTGCGTGTTGCGGACCGCGAGCAGCTCGCCGATCGACGCAAAGCCCCGGACTTGGGAGATGCGGGCATCTTCGAACTGTGCGCTGGGCGCCATCGAGACCGGCGATTGGTCGTAGCCGCCATCGAACGTGGTGGTGAGCGGGGCATTGGGGAAGTCGAGAAGGCCGCGGAGCTGACGCGGGTCGCGCTCCATGGCGGGGATGGGGGTAAAGGTGTCGGGATCGATCGCGACACCCGGGCCGAAGGGCGCATCGAGATCGATCTGCACACCGGGCACGACCTCGCGTATGCCGCGGATGTTGGTGATGCCGGTGCCGAGCGAACGGAGGCGGAAGTCGTAGTGGGAATGCTGGAGATTCTGATAGGTGCCAGCGAGCGTACGTGCCAAGGAAGGGGCAAACGGGATGCCGAGACGAGCGCCAAGGGCTGCGCTGTGCCACTGCTGGACAATGGGGTCAGCGATCATTTCACGGTAGGCAGTGATACCAACAGCAGGGTTAATGGCCCGCTCGCTTCGGTTTGTGCGCTCGTAGCCTTGGACGCCTGGGTATGGGTCGTTGAAGTGGGCGAGACCGGGCAACGCGGACATCGCGACGGTCGAAGCGGTGTTGATGTTGAGTTTACCGTGGGCCATGGGGATCTCGGGGCGGATGTTGCCGTCCGAGCTCAGGTCGTTGCGGTAGCTCACCAGATCGAAGACATCGAAGATGAACATGGCGACGGGCAGGTTGAGCGAGGAGTCCTGCCCGATGTCGAGCGGGGAGCCGTCGAGCCGCGGCTGCGTGGCGAAGCCGCCGAAGTCCGCGGTCCACCGTGTGAAATCGAGTCGGCCGACCCGGCCGAGCCGCGTGGCGTACTCGTGGGCCGCGGCGTGCCGGATGTCGTCCCAACTGCCGAAGAAGCCGCCGGTCTCCTCGAGGGCACGCGCGGAGCGGGTGAGCGCGAAGTACTCCTCCAGCTCGAGGCCGGCGCGGCGGAGCATGTTCACCGACTCTCGGCGGAGGGGTGGGAGTTCGTTGTCATTAATGATCGGATCGACGGCCGGGTCGAGTTCGGCGATGTCGAAGGGGAGTTCGGTGAGCGCGTACCCCGGGCGGATAATCAGCGCATTGCCGGCCTGGCTCTCGATGGCCGTGGCGATGCTGTCATCGACGAGTGGATCGAATGGAGTGTCGCCTCCAACGATCTCACCTTGGATGTTGCCCACGAAGGGGTGGGCGACGAAGCCAAAGCCTGCATCGTCGTTGTCGATCTCGAACAGCTCGTCGCTCACCACACGCTGCACCTGCCGCCCCTCGGCGCGCATCAGCGTGGCCATCTGCTCGGAGAAGGTCTCCCACCGGTCGGTGCGGAGGTTCAGGCGGTGGCTCACGGTCGGGGCCAGCGCGAGCTGACCGATTCGCGTGAACGGTGCGTTGCGCGCGGGGAGCTGCGTCGGCGGCGGTGTCACACCGAAGCCGCCCGGGCCCGTGACGCGCGCCGTGTCGGGTGTGTCGGTGCGGAAGAGGTTCCCCGCGACTGGCCGGATGAGGCCACGACGATCGCCGATCTGGCTGACGCGCGAGTCGGGCAGCACGGGGATATCCCAGCCCGATTCCGCGTAGGTCTCGGTGGCAAGATCGAAGTTGCCGTTGGTGAAGCTTGTGTTGTCGACTTCGCCCGTGCCGGGATCCCGTGGGCTGTCGACATCGGTCAGACGATCGTTGCGGCTGATGATGCTCCGGGCTTTGGCGAGCACGTAGTCGGCGAACTCGCCGCCGGTGCCGGATCCGTCGATGTCACCGATCTCGGGATGCGGGTCGGCGCTGCCGGCCTGGTTCTCGTGCCAGGGGAAGACGCTCAGGTAGTCCGGGGCGCCCTCTCTGAGGTACAGCACAAACCCGCGCTGGGCGTCGTTTCGTCCGCTTCGTGAGACGTCGAGCCGGCCGGTTTGCTGAGAGAGCTCGTAGATGCCGTGCGACGCGGCGTCATCGATCAAGTCGTCCGGATCGTCGAGCGTGGGCTGGCGCTTGTCACGCTGCAGAGAGGTCGAAGTGATGATGAAGCCGGTGAAGTTGTCGGCGGTGCGGAAGCCCATCTCCTCAGAGTTGTCAGGCGGGAGATCCGCTTCGCCGTCGAGCGCTCCCGTTGGGTTGAAGATGTAGTCGACGCTGGGGTCGGTGTAGACCGGCCCAGTGGGTGAGGTCAGGTCGATGCTCGAATCGTTGGGGTTCGGGTCACTGCGGTCCCGATCGATGGAGTCGAGCATCGAGTCGTTGTTGATGCCATCTCTGATGCCGATGAAATCCTCCTCGAAAGCGATCTGGCCGATGACGGTGATCGCGAAGGTGATCGGTTCGGCCTCGGGGTTGAAGGCCTCGGCGAACCACTGCTCGCCCAGCCCGTTGCCGTTGCTGTCGTAGGCCAGGCGGTCGATGACCATCGGGTTCCGTGCCGCCGACTCGGGCCGGACGGAGCTGAAGTTGCCGTTGTCCGCAGCGTTGCCGCGCATGTTGGGGTCGTCGATGACGATGAGCTCGACGGTGTCGTCGCTGCTCGTGCCCGTGCTGTTCATCATCTGCTCGAGCCGCGGGAGATCGCCCGAGCGGATCGGCAACGCGAACCGCCGGCGACCGGCCTCGATCTGACACCGCTCGCACCGCTCGCCATCAACAGCGTTCGTGGTGAACGCCTCGATGTCACGCCCGGGGCGATCGAACGAGTAGGGGTACGACGGGTCCTCTACATCGCTGATCGCCTGCAGCCACAGGCCGAAGGGGGTGTCGATCTGGTTGCGCTGGTACCCGTTGCCGTAGATCGTGCCCGGCCCGGTGTAGAGCGCCGCCCGCTCGAAGAGGCCGTCGAGTGGAACGGTGTCGGTGTTGGGATCGCGGTCGTACCGACGGACCGCGTTGAAGATCCACGGCAGGCCCGCGCCCTGGACCTCCGCAACGTTTGCGCCGCCGACACCGACTGCGCGAGGCCGAAGCTCTTCGAGGAAGTCACTCACATCCGTGTCCTCGTACAGCGAGCCCACACCGTCGGGGTCATTGGTGTTGCTCCGCACCACGTTCGGGTTGAGCACGTTGGCCGCCTCGGTGTCGAGCGGGAAGAGGCGGTTGCGACTCTCAACGACGGTCAGCAGATCGTTGACATCCGCTTCCTCGAAGAGGAGAGGGTTGTAGTCGGGGTTCCGAGGTGGAAGACGCAGGTTGGCCACCGGGTCCGCCGGGTCGACCTCCCGCTGAAGCGACGTGTCGATGTACACCACGACCGACTCGCCCGGCGGGATCACCGCGTCTCGCGAATCCTGGTAGTCGGTCTGCGCGAGCGCATCGGTCCGTACACCCACACCCTGCAGCGGGAAGATCAGGCCGCGGCCATCGCCCGTGTCCACGCCCGTGCCCTCGGGCAGGCCATCGCCGTTCTGGTCGTGGTCGCCGTGCTGATCGCCGATGCGCAGGGCCATGTGGCGGAGGCTCACGGGCACGGTGAACGGGTTGTGGAGCTCGACCGCGATGAAGTAGACGGTGCCATCGTCAAAGAACGAAGCGTCGCCATCGGTGTCGGCGATGCTGTCCACGATCTTGGTCGCCACCGCGGTCACGACCTCGGTGATGAACGGCTGCGGCTCGAGCCCAACGTGCTCGTACCCGCCGTCGGTGGGCGTGGTGCCGAGCTTGTCGAGCTCGGCGGCCCCGTCGTTCGCATCGTTGTTGTCGGGGCGCACGAAGTCGAAGCCGGACCCCTGCAGCGCGCCGTAGGTCAGCGCCACATTGCTCCGCGGGTTCGCCGGTTCCTCGAACGTGGCGGGCGTGTAGTACTCCGTGTTCGGCAGGTTCGGGTTGAACTGCCCGTTGGTCTGCGGCTCGTACTGCGTGTCGTCGCGGTTGACGCGGATGACGAAGTCATTGCTCGCGTTGATGTCGGCTCGCGCGTACCCGTCCGCGTCGCGCAATGCCACGATGTTGGCCGCCATGGCCGCAGCGGCGTTGGACGACATCGCAATGAAATCGAAGAGGTTGACGTCGCCGTTGCCCTCGGCGTCGCCGTAGGCGGGGGCCGAACCGGAGTTGATTGGGGCTGCTGGCGTGCCGGGCGCCGGGTACGCCTGCGTCGCCGAGCCGATAGGACCGCGGTTCGCCTGGGCCGGAACATCCTCGAGACGCGTGAAGTTGCGGTACCAGTTCTCCACAACGGTCCAGGGGATCGTGCGCGTCACATCCTTGACGAGCCCTTGATAGTCGAGAACACCCACATTGGTCGGGCTGCTGATCTGCGGCGTGGGAAAGAAGTCATCCGGCATGAGCAGCCCCGGCGTGAACACCGTCAGCAGCACATCGTGCAGCTCGGCCGCGGACAGCCGGTTCGGGTCGAGCCGGTAGTAAGGGATCGGGTTGTGTACCCGGTTGGTGATCGGATCGGTCGCCCCGAAACCGCCGCCGAAGTACCCCTCGAAGAGCGCGAGACCGTTCTCATCAGAGACGAAGCTCGTCGTGTCCGACGGATCGGGGATCACCCAGTCGCGGCCGAACTGGCCCGACCCGGCGACCGCCGCGGTCCAGCTCGCGCCGTTCGCATCGGGCACCGCGGCCTCGCGAGGAAGCGGCATGCCGAGCCGCCCATCGAGCGCATCGAGCCACGGCGGCATCATCGCGCGCCACGCGACCTGCGTGCGGCCGGTCGCGTCGAAGAAGTCGGACTCGGGCGCCGTGTCGCCGCTTCGCTGATAGTTCCCCGGATCGGTGGCGTCGTTGTTCGCAAACACACCGTCGTAGCCCAGCGGGTCGAACACCGGCACGTACCGCATGGAGTTCCAGGTCGTCAGGTGCTCCGTCACAGGTTCGACCGCGATCGACCGCGGCGCCGCCTGCGAGAAGCTCGGGTTCGTCGGGTCGAGCAGCCCCCGGTGCGCGTTCAGCGCGAACGGGCTGTCGAGCGGGCGCGGGTTGTTGCGGGGATTGAAGGCGTCGTACAGACCGGACTGATTGCCGTCGTCGTCGAAGCGGAGCCAGGAGTCGACGGTGGTCGAGCCCGGATTTGTGGCGATCTGCAGCCGGTACTCCGATTCGCCCGGCTCACCGGGCGCGCGCTCCGGCCCATCTCCATCGAGCGCAACTGTGAGCGCTGCGCCCTCACGCGAGAGCCCGCGCAGGAAGGCCTCATCGGGCGTGCCGTACGGGCGTGGGTTGATGGCGCTGATATCGAGCCGCGTGTCCGGGTCGCCATCGGCGAGCCAGTGCCACCGGCGGAAGTCGGTGGCGCCGTAGAGCCGCGCGAGGCCCGAGCCGAACAGCGTGTAGAGCGCACTCCGGCTTCCTGCGACATCGGTGCGCCGGTAATCGAAGCCGAACGGCGTCCCCGTGCTGTCGAATCCGACGATCCCTTGCGGATCGCTCGTCGTCGAGTAGCCATAGGTGCCGAGGTCGAGCCACACACCCTCGTCGTTCCCGAGCACCTGCTCGAGCTGGGTGAGCGTTTGCTCGGAGATGTTCTCGGTCACGAAGCTGTTGTCCGGGAAACGCCACATCCGCCCACGCGAGAGAAAGTCGGACGTCGGCAGCACACCGGGAGGCGAGAGCGAACCGGACAGGCCGAGAGTGGCCTGCGCCACCGGGTTGAGCACTTGTGCGTCGTGGATGCCGCCGCCCGCGACCGTGCGGTCGAGACCAAGCAGCCCGTAGGCATCGATATCCGCCGGCGTGTCGCCGAAGGCGTGGTTGGCCGGGTTCTCGATGTCGGTGCCCTGGGTCGCGGTGTTGATGTTGACCATGCCCGAGGTGTCGCGGATGCGGATGGCCGCGATCCACACCGTGCCATCACCCGTGACGATGGGCAGCCGCTGCCACCGCCGGTCGTAGTACCGGCGGTAGGGCGGGGTGTCGGGCTGGAACTCGCGGTAGTCGCCCTCGCGGATGATGTCACTGAACTGGACCGCCGGATCGTCCGGGATGTACTCAAAGTACCCCCGGTCGGCGGTGAAGCGGCGCTCAATGAACGACTGCCGCAGCAGGTTCATCTCGGCGTTCCAGTCGGCGATGAAATCCCGGTCGTTCAGGATGAGCTGGCAGGGGCTATCGACAAGAAAAGTGGTCTCGAGGTCCGACACCGACTCACCGACCGAATCGGCCACCTGCTGCGGGTTGGCAAGCGGGAAGGGCAGATGCACGTACCGGTTGGACTGGAACCACTCGTGCAGCCGCTGCACGCCGGCCTCGACCCCCGATGCCCCCTGGAAGCCGTCGAGCCCGATCGCCCACCGCCCCTGGAACGCCTGTTGTTCGAGCGCATCGTCGCCCACATCATCGGTCAGGCCGAGGATGGTGAGATCGAAGAACGGATCTTCCGGCGTGACGTAGGGCCCGAGCTTGGTGAGCTGCGGCCAGATCTCGGTGTTCCACTCTTCGAACGTGGTCGGGGCCGCGAGCGTGGCCCATGTCGAAGGATCACCGGCGTCGTAATCGGGATCACCCGGGTCGCGCCACGCTGCTCTACCAAAGAGGTACTCATATCTCAAAAGCGCGTCAGGGGGGTCGGACTCATCGGGGCGGGTAACCCGTGGCCCGTAGTCGCCCTCCAAGGTGTGGGGGACCTGGCCGGTCCCCACGAAGGCCGGGCTCGGATCGGAATCGAGCCCGAGCGGCAGACACGCCACCGGCCCCGGGATCGGCTCCGAGCTGCTCAGCCACACGTTCACCTCGTCCGCCCGCGTGCGGTACAGCGGGAGGAGCGCCCGGAAGTTCTCCGTCGTGAGGTTGCCCGTTCCGTTCGAGAGCTCCACACGCAGATCTTCGTACGCCGAGACGTACTCCTGCATCCCGCGTCCGATCTCGCCAGAGATGAAGTCGACCGCCTGCTGCGTCGCCGTCGATTGCTCGATCTGCTGCGTCGTCTCGTCGGCGACCTGCGAGTCGGACTGCGTCGTGATCAGGAACGGGAGCGCGAGCGCCGTCAAGAAGAGCACCAGCGCGAGCGAGATCACCAGCGCCGCGCCGCGGCCGTGCGCAGTGTTGATGGAGAAGCGTGTCGTCGTGGTCATGTGCCCGACTCCTTGTGCGTGCGCACCGTCTGCGTTGGTGGGGTGTGCGGTGCCCTGTGAACTCAGTTGCGGCGGGGGAGGTCGACGGTGAACTGGAACGACGAGGCCTCGAGATCGATGCCCCGGTTGGGATCGCTTGGGTTGGTCTCGGCGATGAGTCGCCGCTGCGATGTGATCGAGGACCCGAGCGGCTGACCGTTCTCGCTGCGAAGGGTCATCGTGAAACGGAGCGTCCACGGGAACATGTCCGGCTGATCGGAGTCGTAGGGGAAGACGACGTCGTAGAAACTGGCGTGGACGCGGGCGTTCGGGGCGGTGGCAAAGCCGGTGCCATCAGCCTGGTCGAGATCGCGCATCAGCTCGTAGCCCTGCTGCGCGAAGCCCGGGCTCGCGCCCTGCACGGTGAGCACCGGCGGATCCGCACCCGAGGTATCGAGGTACGCACCGTTCGCACTCACGAACACGTACTGCTCGGGGCCGACTTCTTCGTCCTCGGTCTCACCGAACACCGAGGCATCAAGGAAGGCGGGGAACAGCGGCGGCTCGTCCGGCTCGCGCTCCTGCCACGGCGAGAGCCCGAACCACACGATGCCGCCGACCGGTGTGTCCGGTGTTCCGTCTCCATCGGTATCGATGAAACGGGTGTCTTCGGCCGTAGCGCCAGCGGTCGAAGGATCGAGCGAGGAGAAGAGCAAGTCCGGGTCGATCTGCTCGATCAGCGCCACCAGATCGGGCGTGTACCGGTCGAGCTGACCATCGGGCTGGAACCACGGCTGCGGGATCGCCCCACCCGAGACGGCCGCAGCGATCGCATCGTTACTCAGATAGTCCCCCGCCCAATCGACCCGCATCGACGAGGCGTACGGCGCCATGGTGTGGCGGAGCGCCTCCATCTCATCACCGGCGCTGAAGCCCCCGGTCGGTCCGCCACCCTTCACCCGGGTGAACGGATCGAACTCGCCGATGCCTTCGACACGGAAGCACGCCCGACGCATGAGGTTCGCCGCGTCGCGCGAGCGGCGTGCCCTGGCTTGCTCACTGGTATCCGCGAGTGACGGGGAAAGGAAACTCCGGATCTCGTTGGTCGTGACAAGCGCAACATCCACCGGGGTGCGGAGCGGCAGCACGTCAAGCGAGTCGCCGGAGACACCGTCGTAGAGGTCGCTCGTGAACGTGCCCGCACCGTCGATCGCGAGCCGCTCGTTGATGGTGAACGACGCCTTGCCACGAATGGCGTACTCGTCCCACAGCGCCGGCGCGGAGGCTTCGATCGGGTTCGGCCAGAAGGCCTCGGCGTTCGAACCGTCGATCTCGCTTACGAAGAACGTGTCGATCTCCGCGCCACCGATCGACCCCGTACCAATGTCGGCGATCGTGGTCGCGGGGAGGGCGAGCCACTCGTCGATGACCTCGGCCGAGAACAAGGCCTCGGCCTCTTCGACGTCGTACGGGTTCGGATCAACAAAGGTGCCGAAGAGCTCCTCGAGCGACTCGGTGAGCGGCTCGACAACGGTCTGGTTGACGCTCTGCGTGCCGCCGGGCGCGGTGCCGGTCCGCTCCGGGCTCGGGCGGAGCACGATCGTTCGCGCCGTGGCGAACGCATACGGCTTGATGCCCTCGAGCGTGCTGTCGGTCAGCAGCAGCTCGTGCCGGCCGACCGACCAGGAGAGCGGCGGCCAGAACGTCAGCCCCATGTTGCTGCCCGGCCACTCGCGGAACGACGGGGTCGAGAGGTGGCCGTACCACACGCGCGACGCCGGGGCCGTGCGCGGCACGTCGATCGGAACGCCCGCGCCGCTGTACACCACCGCCGGGGTTTCTTCACCAAACCCAAGCTCCGGCCGGTACACGGGGTCGCCGGCCGCATCGGTGCCCCAGCTCACCGCGGTCGCCGCAGGACGGATGCGCTCGGACACGATCTCGCCGGCCTTGAAGAACATGAACTGATCGGCCGCCACGACAAACGAGACAGCGTTCGGTTCGGTGTCGGGGCCGTCGGAGAACTCGATGTTCGCGTGGCGGATGACCATGAACTGGGCGGGGTCGAGCTGCGCGATGTCGTCGCGAACACGCTGCTCGAACGCCTGGAAGAATGCCGTGGCCGCGGCGGCTCGATTGGCCGCACGCGTGAGCGCACTGATCTCCTGCACGAGCAGCGCCGCGATGCCGATGGTGATGCCGCCCGTGAACACCGCGACCAGCATCTCGATGAGCGAGAAGCCCGGGTGTGCGTCCCTGCGCGTGCGCATCCGGCTCATAGCTGCACCTTCCCCGAGTTAATGGCGTACACCCGCGCGGGCAGCGTGAAGAGGTTGAAGACCGGCCGATCGTCGGGATTCGGCGAGCGGTACAGATCGATATCCTCGGGCGAGATCACCGTCGGACGGCGGCCATTGACGAACTCGGTGCGGTAGACGCGGCGGTAATAGCCGCGGTTCTGGAGTTCAGCATCAACGAGGGGGTCGTTGACGTCGCCGGGGTCGGTCGGATCGAGCCCGAGCTGCGCCGCGGTGGCCTCTCGGAGCGACTCCGGAAACGCCGCGCGCTCGAGCAGGACTTTGCTGCCTCGCGGGCGGATAATGAGATCGAAGGCCTGATCCTCCACAGGCGTCTGCGCGACGAGGACCGACCGGGCGCCGACATCACCGCTCGCAAGCTCGACCCCTTCGCCTACCTCACCGAGGTAGCTCGCGCGGAGCTGGGGGGCCGGCCGGGGATCGGTGCCGCGCGTATAGGTCTCGATGTCGGGCTGAATGTCCTGGCCTTCATCGAAGAGGAAGACGGCATAGTCGTACTCGCGCGGGCGGGCGCTCGTGACCGTGCGCCGCGTGTTGGGATCGTTCGGGTCGGTCACCTGCGGGTCGGCCGGCGCGATCTCGTAGCGCCACTGACTCACACGGGTGACGAGACGAGCATCGAAGCCGGTGCCCTCGAGATCGAGCTCCAAGAACGGTTCGAGCGGGGCGTCATCGAAGTCGTCCTCACGCGGGAAATTGCCCATGTTGTCGTCGAACTGCTGACTCCACTGGCCCCGGTAGAAGCCCGCGTGCAGCCAGTTGAAACGGCTCGAGGCGTCGAACTCGGTCCGGTCAGCACCGGGGTCGAGGAAATTGCCATTGGCCGGATCCCAGAACATCTGCTCACGCGTGAGATCGGTCAGCCCGGCACCGGGTGTCAGACCGCTCTGGCGACGCAGCACCTCCGGCATGGCGAGGCTGAGAGACGCCGAGAGCCGGTCAGCGAGCGATGCCGCCGACGCCTCACGCTGCGCCACGCGCCGTGCGCCGATGGCCACGCCCAGGTTGGCGATAATCGGAAGCGCCGCAACAAGAATGACGCTCAACGCCAGCAGCACCTCGGGGAGCGTGAACCCCCGACGCGGCTGGCGCGCGCAACACGTTGACGGCATAGAGCGGCTGATCATGGGGGTGTGATCCCGTCGTTTCTGGCGACCTGTGCGATCTGGCCGCTCAGCGGATCGATCACGACCCACGTCCATTCGGCGGCCGCGGCCTCGAACGCGTTGATGTCTCCGAAGATGTCATCGGTGTACTCGCCGCTCCACTGACCGGAGTCGGTCTCACGCCGCGGCCATGCAAGGCGCGGCTGGAACGCGCGCTCGTCCGCGATGCGCCACTGGTCGTCTCCGACCGCTGCAACAGTGGCCTCGCGATGGTCGCTGAAGGTGTCGGTCTCGACGATGGCGTACTGAGACGCGAGGCCGAAGGCCCGGGCCGCGACGAAGACACGCGGAAGGACATCAACACCCCCCGTCGCCAGATCGCCATCGCCATCATCGACTGCCTCGTCGGGGCCGCTCGCGGGCACATCGGAGCTCCAGGCGATGGTCTGCCCACTCGTGAACGAGACGGCACCGGGCGGTTCACGATCGATCACGTACACGAACTCACCCAGGCCCCCGGTCAGCTGTACATCCTCGAGCCCCGCGGGCCCACGACCACCATCAAAGTCGATCGGCAGCGCCATCGCCGCATCGTCGATGGCGCTCAGCCCCGACGAAAAGCCACTCGCCATGGGCAGCGCCGCCATGGAGTCGAGCCGAGACCGCTCAATGGCGAGCGACTCGTTATCCGACACCCCTAGGAGTTCATTTGGGTCGACCCAGTCAAGGATCTCGGTATCGAGTGCGTAGACGACATCGGGGGCGCCCCCGGGCCGGTCGAGCTGGGTCGCCACCGCTGCCTGGTCGTTGTTGATCTGGACGAGCTCCACAAAACGCCCGCCCGCAGCGAGCGGTTGCGACGCGAGCGAGCCGTCTCGATTGAACAGGATGGCGAAGCCGACGCCCAAGACTGGACGGTCACCCGTGCCGACAGCAGCGGTCGGATCAAGGTCGGCCGGGTCGTTGGGGTACACCAGCTCCGGGGCTCCCGGGCCAAGCTGAACGTACTGCTGCCCAGGCGCGACAGCGGTGTAGTCATCGGGGACCGGGATCCACGCGTTATCCACCGGAAGGAAGATGCCAGGGTTAGCCGGGTCCTCCACCACGGACCGCACCTGGGTGAGGCCGACCGCGTTGGAGTCGTCGGGGAGCAGCAGATCGCCCGTGAGCCGCCACTGGTAGAACAGCACCGCTGCCCGGCGATCCTCGCTCGACGCCCTGGCCCGCGCATTCTGCGGGTGCGAGCGGAGCTCGTTTCGGGTGGTCGCTTCCGCCTGCTCGCGAGCGAACTGCAGAATCACAGTCGTCGAAACGCCCGCAAGCAGCGCGATGATCACAATGACCACCAGCATCTCGACCAGCGTGAACGCCCTGGGCGATGATCTGAGCGATGAAGAGTGCAACGCCATCGCCACACCCTACGATCGCTACGGCGCGCTTGATGCTGCCAATTGGCCCAAATTTACGTTACGACAGTGACTAAGCAGGCATATTCAGAAGCTCGATCAGCCCTTCCAGGAGCTGCTCGCCCGCACAGGCCACGAACGGTCGGCGGTCGAGGAGAGACTCCACAGGCGGGATCGGGTGGCCATCGTGGCCGCGGACCAGGCCGCCGGCCTCGAGGACGAGGCGTGACGGGGCCAGGTAGTTCTCGGGTGTGAGGCGACCGCGGAGATCGATGTGGGCGTCGATCGATCCGGCGGCGACTAGGGCGATGGAGCGTGTGCTGGCGCCGAAGCTCCGCATGTGGGCGACGTGGGCCGCGATGCGCTCGGCGCCCGGCGGCAGTCGCCCCGACCAGTCGGCACCGAGCATGGCGGCGTCGAGCGGGCCATCGGGGCGGACTCGGCAAGGAGGCCCGATGGGCTTGCCCGATTCGTCGACCACGTAGCACCCCTGGCCCGCGGCTGCAGCGAGGGCGTGGCCCGGTTCGAGCGGACCCACGAGTCCGAACACGACCTGTTCGGGGCACACCGGCTCGCCGTGCGGGATCGCACCGAGGGCAAACCCTGAGCAGGGGATACCGCGTTTCGCGTTGGTCGAGCCATCGACGGGGTCGATCACGAAGGTGGGACCTGGACCGCCGAGGTCGATCGGTTCGGACTGCTCCTCCGACCACAGCACGCCACACCCGAACTCCTGGCGGAGGGTGTCGATCGCGATACGGTCGGCTTCAATATCGAACCACGCCTGGATATCCCCCTTGGCGTTGACCGTGGGCTCACCACCCGATGCTGAGTGGGCTGGCCCAGCGCGAAGCATGTCTCGGACGCGGACGTGGAGCGATGCGGCCACGCGGGCGATGCGATCAAGATCCACGTGCGCCATCAGGTCAGGTTCGAGATGACAGGGGTATGAGGCTCGGCGGTAGAGAGCAGGGTGCTACTCTTCGCACCGATTTCCGGCTCAAAAAAGAAAAAACCCACCATACCGGGGGAAGTACGGTGGGTAGGAGGGAAGAAACACGTCACCAACACTCTACCGTTTTTTGCGGGTTTGGGAAAGCTTCGCAAGAGAATTTTATGACGTTCTCGGCCCTACAGCCCGTCCCAAGCGCAACTCGAGGCGGGTGGGCCGCTTCGCTCCGTCCCGAAATCGGCCTCGGTGCGGGGCGGCGGAGGTGGGGGATCGCCTCGACATGATGTGCGCACCTGGGGAGACTGCCGTGCCATGCTCCGGTGTCGCGGATTCAGGTTGAGGTTGGCTCACGTGCTGCGCGCGCTCCTCGGGTCCGCGCTCGTGTGCATCGGCGGTGTGGCTCAGGAGCTGGAACAAGAGTCGGCATCGGATACGGCATCGACGCCTCCGAACACCACGGAGGGAGAGGCCGGGGCGTCGGTGCCCCAGCGGCGGGTGTCACGAACGCCGTTGCCGGGCGACATCGTGGGGGTGCTGTACCACGACGGACGGCGTTTCCAGGGCATGCTGATCGAGCAGAGCGATGATGCGGTTCGTTTCTCGGTGTCGGGCGTGGAGATCGAGGTCGACCTCGATGATGTCGAGCGGGTGTACTTCATCGGCACACCGATGGAGCGGTACATGGAGCTTCGCGAGGGCATCGCCGACGACGATGCCGCGGGCCTGATTGATCTCGCGCGGTGGCTGCTCGCCAACGATCTTGTCGAGCTGGCGCTTCTCGAGGCCCGTTTGGCGTTGCGCGCCGAGCCCCGCAACGCCGAGGCGATGCGTCTTGTGCATCGTCTCGAAGTGGTCAACGATCTCCGCAAGAGCGATCGCGATAGTGCTGAGTCATCGACCGATGGGGCCGAGCGAACGGGTCGCTCGGAGGTGCCGTGGGCGTCGGTGCCGTTGTTGGCCCCGGGGCAGATCCAACTCCTCAAGGTGTACGAGGTGGACCTCGCCGATCCGCCGCGCGTGGCGATCGGCCGCGAGACCGTCGATCGGCTCCTCCGCGAGCACGCCGATCATGAGTTGATCCCGAACAGCGATGAGGGTCGCGCGGCCTTCCGTGACCTGAGCGCGCTCGAGGTCCTCGATGTGATGTTCCGGGTGCAGGCGCGTGAGCTGTACCCCGAGGTCGAGGTGATCGGTCACCCGAGGAGCTTTCGGATCTTCCGGGACGAGGTACTACTCGCGTGGCTGGCCACGTCGTGTGCCTCGACGGCCTGCCACGGCGGCGGCGATGCGGGCGGGCTGCAGCTTGTGGGGGGTGTGCCCCGCTCCGACGAGGCGGTGTACACCAACTTCCTGATTTTGGATCGGTTCCGCACGTCGCTCGGCCAGCCGCTCATCGACTACGACCGTCCCGAGTCGTCGCTCCTGGTGCAGTTTGCCTCCCCGCAGGAGGAGGTGCTGTGGCCGCACCCCGAGGTGGCCGGGTGGTCACCCTCGCCGGTGTCGCGGAACACACGGCTCCGCGAGCGCACCATTGCGTGGATCGAGGCGATGTACCAGCCGCGCCCGACCTATCCGATCGTGTACCCACCCGAACCGGTTCAAGAGGCGATGTCGCCCGGATCCGAGCCACCCCCGCCCGCGCCGGAGCCAACACCGCGCTAGCGGGTTTCCGCGCACGTCTGGTAGCGTGCTGCCCCTCGCGACGAACAGCATCGACCGTTAGGAGTCCGCCACGTGCCCTACGCCATGCATAAGCCGAACCAGAGATCCAGCCGCGTGACACGTCCTAACGCTGCGCTGCTCATCGCAGCGGGGCTGGTCGGCGGCTCGGTGGTGCTCGGGTGCGAGCAGGAGTCGTCGGAGCTTGTGCAGGTCCGTGAGGCGGCGTCGGAGTTGGTCACACTCCCGGTGGACGATGCCGAGTCGAGACGGCGCGACGCCGAGCGGCTCGAGCAGCGGGCCCGTGGGCTGTCGACGAGCGACTCGACACAAGGCGTGCAGGACGCCTCAACGATCATTGGTGCTCGAGCCTCGTACGAGATCGCGCAGTCGATGCAGATCGAGGCTCGAGCACTCATTAAGGAACTGCGGCGGGAGATCGAGGCGGCGCAGCGGCTCTGGCTCGCGGGCGAGCGCGCCTCGCGGCGCGGTGCTGCCGCGCTCGAATATGACGCGTCCGAGGCCTTCGCGTGGATCGACGACGAGCTGGCGCGCGAGGCCGATGTCGCCGACGAGCTGCGCGAGCAGGTCGAGGCTTTCGAGGCGCAGCAGGCCCGGCTCTCGGGCGAGATCGACGAGATCCGTGCCGACATCGACCGGCTTCGCGCGGACGAGGAGGCGCAGCGTCGCGCCGCGATCGATGCCTCGCTCGAGCAGCGCATGGATCACGTCCGCCAGGCGGCGGAGCTGCGGGCACGAGCCGATGATCTCGACACGCGAGCAGCTCGCCTGACACTCGAGCGGGCCGGTGTGGATGCTCGTGCGGGCATCGCCGGTCTGGAACTCGCCCGGGCCGAGGACAGGATCACGGCCCTCGAGGCAGCACGGGAGCTGGAGCGGACCAAGGCCGACGAGACCGAGTCCGCGGGTCGGGCTTCATCGGCCGATGCGTCGGCGCGCTGGGGTGAGGCGGCGGATCTGCTCGAGGCCACCGAACAACGCATTGCTGATGAACTGGCGCCGCTGATCGAGAGCACGGTCGAGCGGCTGGATGGTGTGGCCTCGGCAGCGGGGCGGCTGCGTGGTGACGCGCTGGGTTCGTCGTCTCGCGTGTTCGCGTCATCGGCACGCCTGGAGGCGGGTGATCTGCTCGCGGCGGAGCGGGCGTTGCTGCAGCTTGGTGCGGCTCTGGCGCAGCGGATCGGAGAGGTCGACACGGAACGCTCGTCGCGGTTTGATGAGATCGCGCGGAGGTTCGGGGCGCGGGTTGATTCGCGGGCGCTCAAGGCGGCGGATCTGTTCGAGGAAGCTGTGTCGGGGCTGCGAGAGCTGGACCGAGACGCTGCGGATCGCCTGACGGATCAGATCGAGCTGATCGCCGACGAGTGGCGTGAGACGGTCACCACCACACCGGGCGAACAGCCCGAGGACCGCGCGCGTGAGCGTCGGAATGTCGAGCGACCCGATGACGCCGACACCGACACCGAGGCCGACCAGGCCGCACCGGCGAGCGATGACACGCCCGCCGATGACGGGGGCAAATAAACAAAGGCCGCGGTGTGTGCCGCGGCCTCGATCCGTTATCTCAGGATGTCACCGAGATATATGCCCCTCTCGGTGCGTGTGTGATCGTGTGATCACTCGACGGTGCGCTCACCAGCGGTAGCGGCGGTCGGGGTTGTACATGTAGTAGAAGTCGAATGGTGCCGGCTCTGGGAGCTGAATGAACCGCTCGCCGTCGGTATCGGTGCGCTCCTCGGCGCCGAAGAAGAAGAAGAACGGGCGGGACGCCGCCTTGGGCTTCTCGCGAAGCCCTTCCTCGCGGATCTCGGTGACGATGTTGTCGACCCAGTTGAGCTCGACCGCGACATCGGCGAACTCGTCCCAGTCACCGGTCGAGGCGTTCTCGTACATGAGTTCGACGACGCGCTCGGGCGTCTCACCCATCTTGTCGGCGAGGGGCTCCATGAGGCGGCGGGCCCACTCCTCTGCCGACTCGAGCTGCTCCTTCTGCTGGGTCATGTTGCCACCGGCGCCGTAGGACATCTGGTGGTGGAGCATGATGGCGTTGGGATAGGCGTAGGAGTGGTCGGCGAGGGTCGTGATGAAGGCGGCCATAGACGCAGCGAACTGCTTGACCACGACGTGGACCGGGGCATCCGAGTTCTTCATGGCCTCGAGGATCCGGTAGCCCTCCATGACCGAGCCGCCGGGCGAGCGGTCGATCACGATGAAGATCGGGGCCTCGCGGTCGAGGTTGTTGAAGTAGTGGATGCGGTCGGTGATGTAGGTGGAGACACCTGAGTAGATGGGGCCGTTGAGTTCGATGCGGCGGTCGGAGATGTAGAGGGTGTCGCCGTCGAGCGGGTTTTCGCGGTACTCGAGGTCGTCGAGCACGACGGACATGACGGTGTCCTTGGTGTCGCGGAGCTGCCGGGCCGAGTTGAGCTCGCTGATGGCGGCGCTCGTCTCGAGCTCGGCGAGCTGGGAAGCGAGTTTTTCCTGCTTGAGCCGCTCGCCGAGCACAGCGTTGTGCTGCTGGAGTTCGGCGAGTTCGGCCGCGAGTTCGGCCATCTCGGCGTCGCGCTCGGCATCGGCGAGGCGTGCCTGGGTCTGGAGGAGATCGACCCGGGTCTTCATCTCGCGGAGGCGTTCGTCTTCACGGGCGGCAGCGAGCGCCGATTCGGCCTTGAGCCGCTTGACCTCGCGCTCCATGTCGGCCAGCTCGGCCTTGAGCTCGGCCTCTTCGAGCGACTGCTCGCTCGCGAGCTCGGCCCGGCGGAGTTCGGCCTCCTGCAGCTCGTTCTTCTGGCGCTGGGCGAGCAGCTCGTACTCGGCCTTGAGGAGCTGGTTCTCCTTGCGGAGGCGCTCGAGTTCCTCGGCGATCGGATCGACCTCCGGCTCTTCGGGGGCTTGAGCTGCGGATGTGGCTTCGGTGTCGCCGGTATTGGCGGCGGCGATGAGGTCATCAGCGATCGCTGGAGATGCCATCAACCCGGAGGCCATCGCGACCGCTGCCGAAACCCGCCACGCTTGCACTGCCATGATCAAACTCCTTGTTGGGAACCAGGGCGTCGCCCCGCTCGTTCGTCTGCCCCCGAGCATCGGACGATGCGCTGGGCGGCTGGAATGACAGCATCATCGCCAACCGCCCGACCAACAGGGACGCGACGATGAAACCGCCGGCCGAGTGTAGAGTTGCCGTTGGTGTCCGACGAGCCGAGCCAATCCGATGCAGAGCCAGTGGTCATCGGGCTTTGCGGCGCGATCGGCGCGGGCAAGTCGACGGTCGCCCGGCTGCTCGCCGAGCGAGGGGCTGCGGTGTCGGACGCGGATTCGGACTCACGGTCGGCGCTCGAACTCGAGGAGGTAAAGTCGGCACTTGTCGCGTGGTGGGGGCCGGGCATGGTGGGGGAGGACGGTGGGGTCGACCGTTCGCGCGTGGCGGAGCGGGTCTTTGCCGACCCGTCCGAACGCCAAAAACTGGAGTCGCTCATCCATCCCATCGTGCGCCAGGCGCGTGCCGAGGCGTTCGCGGAGGCACGGGCCGAGGGGGTCTGTTTCTTTGTTATCGACGCGCCGCTGCTGCACGAGGCGGAGCTGACGCCGCTGTGCGATGTGGTGTGGTTTGTCGATGCACCGCGCGAGATTCGGCTCGAGCGGGTGGTCTCTGGGCGGGGGTGGGACGAGGCCGAGCTGAATCGGCGCGAATCGGCGCAGTGGTCGAGCAACCGCAAGCGGGACGCCTCGGACCGCGTTCTCAACAACAATGGGTCGATCGAGGAGCTGGCATCGCAGATCGACACCGCGCTTGCTACACTACTCCACGAGCGTGCTCAGGCATGATCGCGTGCCTGCGCGTCGAGCACACGGGCTTCCGCCCCGCATCACTTCACCCACGTCCAACTCGGTCTCACCTCTCCTGCACGCGTTTGGTGTCGAACTACTTGAGTTCGGCGGCGCGGGCACATCCGAGATCGATCGCGGGATCCACCACGCATGGCCAAAGCCACCGACAGCACAACCACACCGGCTTCCTCCGAGCAAGAGACCGAGGCCAAGCCGAAGCGCCGGCGCACAACGACACGGCGTTCTACGAGTAAAGCCGCCGCGAGCGAGACCGGCACCACATCCGGTTCGAAGTCGAAGGACACCGCGGAACCGGCTGAGAAGCCCAAGCGGGCGACTGCCTCGGAGAAGAAGGCGAGCGAGCCGGCACCGCCGGAGACCGCATCGTCGTCGTCCTCCGCGCCCGGTGAGACAACGCCAGCCCCCGCGAGCCACAATGGCCAGGCCGGTTCGGACAGCGGGCCGCCGGCCGATGGCGAGATGGGCTTGCCGGCGAATCGCAGGCGGAAGCGCAAGAAGAAGAAGCGGCCCGGCGCACCGAATCAGCCTCAGCATCAACACTCGCACCAGTCGTCGCGGTACGGCGGTTCCGGCATCCCGGCGAGCGCACTCCCGAACGAGGAAGACCTCCGCGCCGAAGCCGCCGAGCTCGACAAAATCGCGGGCACTAAGGATTATGCCAAGGCCGCGGCCGAGGCGCTGCACATCTCCGAGCTCCAGAAGATGGGCCTGGACGATCTGCACACGCTCGCGTCGGAGGAGGGCATCGAGGAGCCCGCGTCGAAGCCTCGTCAACAGTTGATCTTCGAGCTGCTCAAGTCGCGCGCCGAGGCCGGCGGGCTGATGTTCGGCGAGGGCACTCTCGAGATCATGCCGGAGGGCTTCGGGTTCCTGCGTCAGGCCGAGTGCTCGTATCTCGCTAGCCCCGACGACATCTACGTGGCGCCGACCATCATCCGGCACATGGGCCTGCGGGCGGGGATGGAGATCTCGGGCGCGATCCGCCCGCCGAAAGAGAACGAGCGGTTCTTCGCCCTGCTGCGCATCGACGAGGTAAATACCGGCGATCCGGCCCGCGTCAAGGGCCTGCCGATCTTCGAGGATCTGACGCCTCTTCACCCGGAGGAGCGCTTCATTCTCGAGACCGAGCAGAGCGTGCTCGAGACACGCGTGGTGGACCTGGTGGCGCCGATCGGCAAGGGGCAGCGGGCGCTGATCGTCGCGCCGCCGCGGACGGGCAAGACGGTGCTCCTGCAGAAGGTCACGCAGGCGATCAGCAAGAACTACCCCGACACCAAGATCATCGTGCTGCTGATCGACGAGCGCCCGGAAGAGGTGACCGACTTCCGCCGCAACACCGTGGATGGTGTCGAGGTGGTCGCCTCGACGTTCGATGAGGATGCGCGCCGGCACATCCAGGTGGCCGAGATGGTGATGGCCAAGGCCCGGCGATACGTGGAGTTCGGCCAGGATGTGGTGATCCTGCTGGACTCGATCACGCGTCTTGCCCGTGCGTACAACGCCGGGGCGCCGAACACCGGCAAGATCATGTCGGGCGGTATCGACTCGGGGGCGCTCACGCGGCCCAAGAAGTTCTTCGGTTCGGCCCGCGCGATCGAGAACGGGGGCAGCTTGACGATCCTCGGCACCGCGCTGATCGACACCGGCTCGAAGGCGGACGAGGTCATCTTCGAGGAGTTCAAGGGCACCGGGAACTCCGAGCTGCACCTGGACCGCAAGCTCATCGAGAAGCGGATTTTCCCAGCGATCGACGTCGCAGCATCCGGCACGCGCCGCGAGGAGCTGCTGCTCGATCCGAAGGAGTTGGAGCTTGTGTACCGGCTGCGCAAGGTGCTGAGCGACATGAACGTCGTCGAGGCGATGGAACTGATGCGGAGCCGCCTCGGTAAAACCAAGACCAACGCCGAATTCCTGGTGACGATGAACCTGGGCTGAGCCTCGTCGTCCTCCCCGTACGAACCCTTCTCTGGGTTTCTTGCGTTCTTTTCGTTCGATATCGGCCCGCCACACCCCAACCGGAGACCACCGATGACCCGACCGACTCACCTGCTCGCTGGCGTCGCTCTGACGGCCCTGGCGCTGCCTGCTTTGGCTCCGCCCGTCGCGCAGGACACCGAGCCGGCTGATGCGCCCGCGGACGTTGCGGTCACGGACATGCCCACGGATCTCGCCGAGGTGCGCGATGCGCTCTCGGAGGCGTGGGACAAGCTCGAGAGCTACACCGCCGATCTTGCCTTCACGATCGTGCCGCCCACGGGTCAGCCGCCCCAGTCGCTCACAGGGTCGATCACGGCCAAGATCATGAACGGCGACTCCAACGTGATGCGGACCCATATGGAAATGGGCGGCGTCGTCTCGATGGGGCCCATCTCGGCGACCATCAGCCGTGAGAACCTCTTCGACGGTGAGTTCATCTACTCACTCGAGACGATCGAGGCCCCGGTCCTGCCCGAACCGCAGGTGAAGGCCGAGAAGTCGCGCCCCGAGCCCGACAAGAAGATGGATGCGCGGTCGGTGTTCGATGCCATGCTGAGCGAGTACGTGGTCGAGCGACTCGACGACGAGAGCGGCGATGGCATGGAGTTCTTCGTCCTCAAGGCAACGCCGAAGCCCGGCTCGCAGGCGATGCAAGCCGGCTTGGAGGGTGATCAAATCGTCTACTTCGACCAGGCGACCGGTGTCGTTACCCGCATGCAAACACAGAGCGCCACGGGCTCACTCCAGTTCGAGATGAAGCTCCACAACATCGAGACCAACGTCGACGTCGATGAGTCAATCTTTGTCTTCGAGGTTCCGGACGGTGTTGAGGTCGTCGATCGCACAGCGGGCTAGTGCGTTCTAAGTCAATTCGTCGCGGGTGCCACTGGTGGCTTGCCCACCAGTGCGAGCGCCAAAGCCCTTGAACACTGGCGGGAAAGCCGCCAGTGGCACCCAAGCCCCGGAGTCGGTCGATCCACCGCTGAGACCGGCGAGACGAGTTGACTTGGTCTGCTTTAACGCCACGGAGACCGTCGCGCCCCAGGCCGACAACCCAGACCAACTTCAAGGGCCGTTGGTCGATGCCAACGGCCTTTCATGTGCTTTGATCGAATACTGTTTGAATCGAATACTGGTAGCAACCGCGAGCGTGGCACGCTTCGCGGTCTCAGGCCGCAGCGAAGCCGAGATGCTTCGGCGTCTGGATGCCCGTGTCAGCCGGCTTGACGTGTACGCGGCGGCCACGCCAGACCACCTCGCCATCGGTGAGTGCGAAGAGCGTGTCGTCCTTGCCGCGGCCCACCATGAAGCCCGGCTGCCACTTGGTGCCGCACTGACGAACGATGATGTTGCCCGAGCGGGCGATCTCACCGGCGTAGAGCTTCACACCGCGGTACTGCGGGTTGGAGTCGCGACCGTTCTTGGTCGAGCCCTGTCCCTTTTTGTGAGCCATTGCGCGGTCTCCGATGCGGCGTGTGAGGATCGTTGCGGGCGGAGAGGGTAGCCGCCGCGATCCACCGGGTCCAGCGGTGGGACGATCGGTCAGCGCATGACCCACCGGACGACCGTGCGCTCGAGTGCCGATTCGTCCTGCGGCTGAATCTCGCCCGGCGTGATGTGACGCAGCATGAGGGTCTTGCGGAGTGTGACCTCCTCGCCAGTGTCGGGACGGAGCACGCGACGCGTCTCTCCAGAGAAGCCGGAGAGGAAGATGGTGACCTCGTCGACATCGAGGTCCTCGAAGGGCCACGTGGCGATGCCCTGACGACCATGCTCCTCGCCCTGCAGCAGCCGGCCCTGGATGCCAATCTCGCTCTTGAGCTCTTCGTCGCCGAGATAGTTCAGAAAATGTTCGGTAGCTGCGAGCGGCACGCCGCGTCCGGCGCGCACCAGAGCGCCCTCATCGGTTGCGAGTTCGAACCACGGGGCAAAGAAGAGATCCTCACCGGAGTTGTTGACCACCTCGTAGGTGAACACCGCGAACGACTGCGGGCCATCGTCTCCGAGGTCGACCGTGAGGACCCTCAGCGGGCCGGGACGGATGTCGAGCTCCCAGCGTTCGGGCACCGGCTCCGGTTCGGGCGCCGCCACCGCGACACCCACCGGGATGGATGTACCAAGACCGATCAGACCACCAAGGATGAGCAACAGACCGGCAAGCCTTGTGACACCGGATCGTTGGCGAAGAGCATGCAGCACGGCGGGAATCCTCTCGGTGGAGGGCGGGAGAGCTATCGTAGCGTGACGCGCCGGTGTGACGATGTCACCGAGCGACTGACGCGCGACCGATGTTTGGGGCCCGGTTGACGACGACCTCGACCAACATGCTCCCTTTGGACTCGGGCACCGGCCCGATCCTCCGCCGTGCCACCGGTCGGCTGCTGCCACGGGCCGCCCAGTGCCTCGTCGCCGCAACCGCGGGTGCTGATCCGAGTGGAGGTCGGCGGTTTCTCGAGGCTGCCAGTGCCCACAGCATTGATCTGCGGACGTTCTGGGTGAGCGTGGATCGGAAACCGGTCGACGATGTGCCCAGCGTTCGCCAGGCGGTGCTCGCGGTGCCGGGAGCAGGCCGGACGGCGGTGCTGTTCACCTCTCAGCCGAGCGAGGCAGGGGCGCGGGCCGAGCTGGCACGGGTGATCGAGCGGGCCTGCGAGGACCTAGAGCAGGCAGTGCTAGCCCAGGTGCTGCTCTCGCCGAGCGAAGAGGGCGCGGCTCCATCATTCGACGAGGCGGGGTTTGAGCGGGTGGCGAGGCTGGCATACCTCCGCCGCCCGACACCGATGACCGGCCAGTTTCGGGCCCCGGCTGCGGACTCGTGGCCGGATGCGGTCCGTGTCGAGCGCGGGGTCGAGACGACAGATGACGAGTGGCTCATCGCGCTCGACCGGACGTACGACGGGACGCTCGACTGTCCCCGCCTGTGCGGGCTCCGCGACACGGCAGATGTCCTGATCAGCCATCGGGCCGCGGGGACGCACAGCTCTGACCTGTGGTGGATGATCCGGGTCAACGGTGAGCCTCACGGCGTGATGATCTTCGCCCCCAACACCGATCAGAGTTCGATCGAGCTGGTGTACGTCGGCCTGAGCCCTCGGCTGCGCGGGTGCGGGCTCGGCGATGCATTGATGTGCGAGGGACTCGCGGCGCTGGCGTCGCGGCCGGAGGCCTCGATCAGCTGCGCGGTGGACCTCGAGAATGTGCCGGCGCGGCGTCTATACGAGCGTTTCGGCTTTGTCGAGTTCGGGCGCCGGCTGGCGATGGTCCGCCGGCTCGGTGGTGTGCGCTAGGTCGCAACTTCAGCGTTTACCCAGACATCCCGTGCCTCCTCAAGTTGTCCACCATTGATTCTTGAGACCTGTGCAGAGCTTTTTTTTCCGATGCGTAAGCCGTGTGCTGACTCGGCGATAGGGGGATGTGGACAGTGCAGGACCGAGGAAGTGACGTGGTGTGGGGAGTGGTTTTCACTAGGTTGGTTCGACCGGCTACGGATTGGCCGGGTCCCGATCGCTCGCCGCGGAGCAGCGGCGAGCGAATAC